>JBEKGL010000143.1:0-8159 GCA_050012815.1 Thermoguttaceae bacterium | reverse complement strand
AAGCCGATGAGACAGCTACCTGGAGCAATGAGATCATCGCCATCGACTCCGATAACAAGGCCGGATTGAAGGTCAAGTATGAAATTCGCATCCTTATAGCCGAGTCCAGCAAGCTGAAACAGGACAAAAAATACGAGGAGGCCAAGGCGGTGCTCGATAAAGTCATCGCCCATCCCGGAGCAAGCGCCCAACAAAAACAGGACGCCTACATGTCCCAGGCCGAATGTTTCTTCGTTACCAAAGATTATATCGGGTTTGTCGCGTGCCTGAAAAAAGCCATCGAGGCGGCTCCCGACGGCCCTAAAGTTGAAAGCATCAAAAAGGCTTTGCTAACTTACGCCCCCATGGCCGAGAAACAAGAAATCATCGTCAAAATAAAGGCCGATATCGAGAAGGCCGAGGGACTCGATCGCGCCAAGCTCTTGGACAAGTTGGTCGAAGCCCAGGAATCGCTGGCACCCGCCTCGATGGTCGCCGCTTCCATGGGCGGTGGCGGAGCCGCTAGAGTTCCTCCAATGTTGTCCGGAATGCCCTCCGGTTCAATCGATTCGGAGAGCATCGAAAAGTGGTCCAAGGAAATTGTCGCCCTGGATGCCGATAATAAAGCCGGACTAAAGCAAAAGTACGAGCTTCGCGCCCTGATTGCCGAAAGCGACATTTTGCATAAACAGCAAAAGCCCAAAGAGGCGCAAGCAGTCATCGACAAGGCCCTTGCCCTCCCGAATCTTACCGACGAGCAAAAACAAAACACGCTCTTCCTAAAGGCCAATATTTATCTCTATGCAAAAGACATGCAGAATAGTCTGGATAACTACAAGAAAGCCCTTGAAGTTTCCCCGGAAGGTCAGTTCGCCTCGGTAATCAAAACCAGGATAACCATGCTCGAAAAAGCGATGGAAAGGCAAAAGAGCAAGGCTGACGGATCCGACGCCAAAAAGGACGAATCCGTTCCTAAAAAGGTGGAATCCGACGCCAAAAAGGACGAATCCGACGCCCAAAAAGGATGAATGCTGCGGCAAATAAATTAAATCGGTTTTAAATGCCAAATCGAAAACAAAGGGCAAAGCAGGTAATTGCTTTGACTTAGGAGCCTATCCGAAAACTCCCCTCTCCCTCCGAGAGATGGCTGGGGTGAGGGCGCTGTTGCCGATAATTATTGTATTTCAATTGGAGTTAACAGTTTTTGGATAGGCTATTAGTCCGGTATTATCGCGGGCGTCTTGTCAACGTACCGATTGGCGGTTCTCATAAGGGTATCCAAGTCAACATCGAAAGCTACGGAATTGGCCGAACCATCGCAGAACGCCATATTGAAAGTATAAGGATGGTTGCTGCCGAACGCTTCTGAAGTCACGCCGCGTCTATCTCGTGTAGGCACTATTCCCGTAGCCACCCATCCATATAGATTGCTGTCGTCCGATCCGAGGAAGGGCTGATCGTCGGAAAGATCCTTGCCGTTGAGGTAATTGTCGGGATTCAAGTATTTCTCGCCGGCGAGATATATATGAGATGTCCCGCCGAATATTAGTCTGACCGTGATGGCACTGCGTTGAAAGCATATACCATTGCTGCCTGTTCTAACACTTGTTTTAAAACCGATGCCGGCCTCGGCCTCGGCCCAACTGTTGGGACCCGTACCCCAGGGGATTTTCACTGAGCCGGCGTTGGCCTTATAGTCGCCGTGAAATAATACATCGGTTCCAATATTGATCTTCGCGCAATTTATTATGCTGCTAAGCGAAGTTAGCACCGCGGGCGAAAGAGGCGCGGTTCGACGGCTGGGACAGTTGAACACGGACATGGCCATGCTATTCGCCGCTTTGGCCGCCTCCAGCGCGTTTGTGCTGCCGCCTCGAGTCCCCTTCGACATATCATGGTGACTTTTTAGCTCCATGAAGGGGAGAATGTTGTAAAAAAAACCGCCGGGTTGAGAGAGGCCGTAACCTCGATCTGCGTCTCCCACCCAATTAGAGCCCCATCCGCCCGTGGGATAACGCTTCTGCGCATGTTCGTGATTCATCACCGCCAAACCAACTTGTTTAAGGTGGTTGATGCACTCCAGTTTTCTAGCCGATTCGCGCGCCTGCTGAATGGCCGGCAACAATAAGGAAATCAATATCCCGATAATCGCAATTACCACCAACAGTTCCACAAGAGTAAAACCGGATGCCCGATGCTGTCTAAACTTCATATAATCCCTCGATCTTTACACGATTTTTTTAGCCCACTTCAACCCTTTCGACAGTCGGCCTGAGTATATTATTCATACACCGATCCTTTATATATAATATATAGCAATATCATATAAGCCCAGGTATTGCAACTTTTATGTTGAAGATTTTAATTACCTCAAGACTCGATAGCCCTGCAAAGCTTGCGGCTGCCCTAAAAAATTTCTTAATGGCAGCTCAGGTGCGGCGCCGCGATAAACAGGCCGGGCAATTTTATCGCCAAGAAACGACACAAGCCCTTGTAAATCAAGGGCTTATATAAGCTGGGGAATAAGGATTTGAACCTTAACTAACTGATCCAGAGTCAGTCGTGCTACCGTTACACCATTCCCCAAGATTATTCGCTTTACAAATTCCCGGTTTTTCGGATTCTTAGCTTTGCTCGGAAAGACGTGTTTGGGGCATGCTCCAGTCGGCCCCACCCCCTATATGGATGGAAAACCATGCCGTATTCACCTCCTCAGCCTAGATATCGACCGGGTTTCCGTCAAGAGTGGATGCCGAGTGTTGACGCTTTTGGTGCTTTACACCTAGAATCTGAAGGCTGATAGTTAAGATTTGTTATACTGAAAACTGATAACTGAAAACTAATCATGGCAATACTCCGTGCCTTGCAGGGATCACAGCCGGGACAATGCTTTGCCTTGGACGACCCGGCGGTCGTTCTGGGCCGGCATCCGGCGTGCGATATTGTTTTGGAGTCCGGGTCGGTCAGCCGGCAGCATGCGCGGATAACCAACATCGAGGGCAGTTTCCATATCGAGGACCTGCACAGCCGCAACGGCACGTTTATCAACGGCCGATTATTGACCGGGCGGCAATTGCTAAAAGAAAACGACGAGATCGGCGTCTGCGAATTGTCCTTCTCCTTCCACCTGACGCCGCCGGAACCGAGCGACTCGTCTTCCACAAGCTCAAAGACCGAGGCCGGGCAAGGGGCAACAATCGTCGATGATGAAGAACCTTCCTCGGGTTCGACGATCATGTCCCAACTAGACGTATCGAGCAATTCCACGGGCATGCGTTTGCAGGTCAATACCGAGGCCAAACTCAAGGCCCTTTTAGAAATCAGCCGGAACCTGGGCCGGGCGATCGGACTGGTCGACGTACTGCCCAAACTCATGGACAGCCTTTTTAAAATTTTCATCCAGGCCGACCGGGGATTTATCGTGCTCTTGGATCCGCAATCCGGCCGGCTGATGCCCAAGGCAATCAAGTACAGACGCTCCGAAGACACGCAAAGCGTTAAAATCAGCCGCACGATTATCAATAGCGTGATGGCCTCGAAACAGGCGGTCCTCTCGGCCGACGCCGCCGCGGACGAACGCTTCGACATGGCCGAGAGCATCGTCGACTTTCGCATCCGCTCGATGATGTGTGCGCCGCTTATAACCGGCGAAGGCAACGCCCTGGGCGTAATCCAGATCGATACCCTCGATTCGCGGAACCGGTTCAATCGGGAAGACCTGGACGTGTTGGCCAGTGTGGCTTGCCAGGCGGCGTTTGCCGTGGAAAACGCCCAATTGCACGAAACGGCCCTGCGCGATCAGGCCATCAAACGCGAATTGGCCGTGGCCCATGAAGTGCAGCGCGGTTTCCTGCCCGCCGAATCGCCCAACCTGGCGGGCTACGACTTTTTCGAGTTTTACGAATCGGCCCACGCCTTGGGCGGCGACTATTACGACTACGTCGAGCTTTCCGGGGGACGGTTGGCGGTGGTCTTGGGCGACGTGTCGGGAAAAGGCATTTCGGCCTCGCTGCTGATGGCCAAACTCTCGGCCGAGGCCCGCTATTGCCTGGCCAGCGAGCCTTCGCCCGCCGCGGCCGTGGCCAAACTCAACCGCGTCTTCTGCGGCAGCGGTTGGGAGGACCGTTTCGTCACCCTTGTATTGGCCGTGCTCGATCCCGTCGATCATCAGGCCACGATCGTCAACGCCGGGCATCTGCCGCCGCTGTTGCACCGGGGCAAGGATTCCATCCGGTCGGTGGGCGATGAAATCGCGCATTTGCCCCTGGGGGTCGATCTGCAAACGGCTTATGAACAATGCATCGTGCCCTTGCAGCCCGGCGATTCGCTGATCTTCTACACCGACGGCATCACCGAGGCCATGAACACCGGCGACGAGCTCTACACCCGAGGGCGCCTGATGGCCCAACTGGCCGCGGACGTGGACGGCGCGGCCCTGCTCGGGCGGCGGATCCTCGACGACGTACGCAAATTCGTGGGCAGCCGCCAGCAAAGCGACGACATGTGCCTGGTCTGCGTGGGCCGGCGAAAGGAATGATGAAAGATAACTGATTACTGAAAACTGATAACTTGATAAAAAACCGCTTGCGGTTTCGCGCTATATTCTAGCGTCACATAAAGCCGCAACCAAACCCCAGGTGTATTCACCATTCAGCTCCATGTCCCTTATAGTAAGGCAAATCCCCCCATCGGTCCGGCGGGCGAAACCAGTGGGGGGCGAGGGGATTGCATATTGGCAATGGCAAATTGCAAATTCAACAACCACAACTACTTGCGAGATTTGTCCCGTTACCCCGCATCCAGTACCATGACACCGATAACCGATTGCTGAAAACCGATAACCATCTAATCACCCGCCGAAAGGCTTATAAAATTCACATAATCCCATGCGTAAAGGCGGGGCGACATCGCGCCATAATCGAGACCTTACCCCCAACATGTAGACCTTTTATTTGGCATTAATTGTTTGACATGTGTAGTATTTCAGGTAAAATAAACGTTAATAGTGAATAATATCCTAATTACACAGGCTCTTACGATTTTCTGTTTTTTCTACTTTGTAAATCCGCAAGAGGCAGCGCTCTTTTTAGTGTGCCGGTCGAGAAACAATAAATAATTCAAACGCTGGGAACAAATCGTTTCCCAAGTCTTCTTCGCCGGCCGTCTCGTAAGGCATAGCGGCCCGTTTATTCGCGCACGCTATCTCCACGTTAACGATGTGGAGTATGTCTTTTCCGATGCAATGTTTTTTAGCAACAGATGGTTTTATTACTGGAGATCTTTTATGTCTAAACAACGAGTCAAAAAGTCTTTTATTGTTCATGTAGGTTTGTTGTGCTTGACGGCGGCAGTTCTGCTCCTCAGTACGTCTTCCGCCGAAGCAGTGTATTACACCTGGAATCTTGGTAGCGGTGTTAGCGGTGATTGGACGAGCGCGGACAGTTGGACGCCTGCCGGCGGCCCGCCTACTACTAGCGACTACGCCTATATCAATAATGGCGGAACGGCCAGCATTACGTCGGCTTCGAGTTGCAACTATCTATACGTTGGGCAAACTTATACTGGCGCTACCGATCCCACTGGGCATATTGTAATGACCAGCGGCTCTTTAACCTTACCTTATGCTGGTGCTATTTATGTCGGCAATACGGCAACCGGCACTATCGAACAGTCCGGAGGGATCGTCACTAATGGCGGATTGGGGCTTAAACTCGGCGGCGGAACTACGTCCGCGTATACCGCTAGCGGAACCTATACGCTCAGTGGCGATGCTCTTTTGCTCGCAGGCGCCGAGACAATTGGCCAAAGGGGCTCGGGCTATTTTATTCAAAACGGTGGAACCAACAAGACGCTTATATACAACCCCTACAGTGGGACTACAACGTTAAATAACATAATTATCGGACAGTATCCTAGTGATGGATTGGGTAACGGTGGTACTGGGACCTATACCCTCACTGCGGGTTCAGTATATGCGAGCGGGATATCAGTCGGCGTCAATGCCGGTAGCATTGGAGAATTCAAACAATCCGGTGGTTCTGTTACGTTAACGTCAACAACGGCCACACCGACGGGGCTAAGTTTCGCCACTGTGGCAGGTTCAAAAGGCACCTACAACCTGACTGGCGGAACGCTTACTCTGCAGGTTCTTAAAAAAGGCACCGGCACCGCGGCGTTCAATTTCGGCGGCGGAACACTCCAAGCGGGCGCAGCATTTTCCAGTACGCTTGACATGAACCTAAGCGGAATCGGCAGCGACCCCCTCCTCACTTATAACGCCACGGTCGACACCGCCGGCGTTCCGGTCACGCTTTCCGGCACGCTCTCCGGCGTGGGTGGATTGGATAAACAAGGCGATGGAATACTTACACTGACCGCCGCAAGCAGCTACGTTGGCCCTACTAAAGTTTATAAAGGCACGCTTTTGGTAAATGGCAGTCTAAGTAGTGTTGTGACCGCCAATAGCGGCTCAACCATCGGCGGATCCGGTTCTGTCGGCGGTTTAAACGTCTTAAGCGGCGCGACGCTTTCCGTAGGCACCAGCCCCGGAACCATGACCGTCAATGGAAGCGTTACTCTCAGCGGTAATGACTTAGTCGAGATTGCCAGCAGCACCAGCTACGATCAACTCATAGTCCACGGCGGCACCACGACACTGGGCGGAACGCTGACTGTGGACCTGGGTACCTTCACTCCCGGCTCTACCGACATGTACTGGATTATTCTCGACGATGCCAATACCACGCTCGCCGGGACATTTGACGGTTTAGCGAATGGCGCTCTAGTTGGCAGCACTGGGTTGTACATTTACTACAACGCCGATAACGCCTCGGGCAGCTTAAGCGGCGGCAATGACGTGCTGCTTACTCCGGTACCCGAACCGGCTACGTTCCTGCTGTTGACCACGGCCTTCCTGGCCCTGCTCGGCTATGCCGGACGACGATATCGGCGAAAGAGCCTGTAAAAGACACTCGTTTCGATTGTCCCAGAACTCGTTTCGAGATTATCAACTTCCGACCCCTTTCCTTCGGGAAAGGGGTCGGTTTTATTTTGTGTCATAGTTCACGAAGATGTAGCAGGTCGTAAACGCTTACAAATAAATACTTTTCCAAACGCAGCAGAAACCGGGACGGACCAGTTGCACACCTGCCAAAGAAACCGTGGTTTCGGCAAAAAATGGTTTTTCCCGGCGGGTGTTTAATCGCTAGAAGTGGACATGCCGTTGAAATCATTATAACCAATCCTTGCATACCGGCAGTTGCACTACTTCCGTAAAGAGATAACCAAACCGTGAAGGCCAACGGATCGTCGTTTTTTTCCTTCCACGCGGCTGAATTCGGCATATATTCCAGAGGGTATGTTTATCGTCGCTCGGAAAACGGGCGCTCGATCAGACATATAGTCGCGGAACTTGTGCCGCGAATCCCGGGGCAATTCTTCTATTATAAATGCCGGGGCTGGATATTAATGGGGCATTGATTTTCCGCGGGGCAATTCTATTTATCCAACACCTTTTTCAAGGATTTAAGGGGCATGATTAAACAACGACCCGATGCGCTTAAGGCTTCGCGGCGCACCGTCTGGAGTCTTCTCGCGGTCACGTTGGCGGGTGTTATCGTAACCGTGATCTTTTTCTGGACGACACGCAGCGCCGAGTTAAACAGATTCAAGTCGCAGTTCGAACACGATGCAAACATTCGCGCTAATCTTATCGCCGTGAAGTTGAATCAGTGTCTGCTGGTGATCGAGGCGTTACGGGGCTATTATAATGCGTCCGATAATGTGGAACGGAGAGAGTTCAAAATCTTCACCGCCCCTTTTCTGGCCGAGCGGAAAGAACTCCAGGCCCTGGCATGGCTTCCCTGCGTGTTACAGTCCCAACGCGCCGACTACGAGGAGCGGCAGCGGAAAGAGGGGTGGATCGGCTTTCAGATAAAGGACCTCACTCCAGACAGACGCTTTATTAGCGCCGATAAGCGTGAGGAATACTATCCCGTCGAGTACGTCGAGCCGCTAAAGGGAAACGTAATAAAGATCGGTTTCAACATGGCCTCGGAACCAATCCGTCGTGCCGCAATGGAGAAGGCAAGAGACACGGGAAAAGCCACGGTCACCGAGCGAATCCAGATGATGCAGGATGACAATGCATTTGGTTTTATAATTTATCTTCCCATTTACCG
>JBEKGL010000142.1:0-8178 GCA_050012815.1 Thermoguttaceae bacterium | reverse complement strand
GCGCGAACGAAACCGCGAGGCATCGAACCGGGTGATCGGTCCGACGCCGCTTTCGCCATTACAGATTCGAGTCCAAAGCTCTTCCACGCGGCAACCCAATGCGGTAACCGCGCCGAGACCCGTTACGACAACGCGCCGTTTCATGGAAGCTCGTCAAGAAGCAGAGGTTTCGTTGGTGGTGACGGCCTTTTCGATGTGGTCGATGGCCTGTCCGACCGTCTGGATTTTTTCCGCCACATCGTCCGGGATGTTGATGTCAAATTCTTCTTCAAGTTCCATCACCAATTCGACGGTGTCGAGTGAATCGGCACCCAGGTCATTGACGAATGAGGTGTCTCGGGTAATGGTTTCTTTATTTGCGCCAAGTTGCTCGGCAACGATATCAATAACACGATCAGCGACTGAGGCCACCTTGCAGGTCCTCCTTTAACCACATCTTTTGGGGGTAGCTCTCCAATGGCTCCCCACGACCATAAATATATCAAAAACCCTCGGCAGAGGGTAACGAACTTCGACTTGCGCCCCGCATTAAATTCAACTTCGCAAGATATAGCGGTTTTTCCCTTTCATGTCTATATCTCCCGGCTATGTTTTTTGCTACCAATCAGGCAAACCTATGCAAACTACGTAAACTACACAGTTAATCCGCCGTCTACAGTCAGAATATGACCGGTGATAAACGAGGCGGCATCGCTGGCCAGAAACAATACTGCGTCGGCAACGTCCTGAGGATCGCCGAGGCGTCCCAAAGGGATTTGCTTGCGGACTTCCTGTAGAATTTCCTCGCCCAAGGCGGCGGTCATGTCGGTGGCGATAAAGCCGGGCGCCACGGCATTAATGGTAATGTTTCGCCCGGCCAATTCGCGGGAAACGGTCCGCGTCAGACCGATCACCCCGGCCTTGGAAGCGGAATAATTCGCCTGTCCGGGATTGCCCATCAGGCCGGAAACGCTGGCGATATTGATAATCCGCCCCTGCCGGCCTTTCATCATTGGTTTTGCCGCGGCCCGGGTGAAAAGGAATGTCCCTTTTAAGTTGATGTTGATTACCGCGTCCCACTGGTCGTCCTTCATGCGCATGATCATATTATCGCGGGTAATACCGGCGTTGTTGACCAGTATTTGCAGGCCGCCCCAGAGCTTGACGACCTCGTCGACCACGGCCCCGACGCGATCGCTGTCGGTCACGTCGCAGGCTATAGGCTCTGCCGTTCCGCCGGCAGCGCGAATTGTGTTGACGGTCTCGGCCAAGGATTCGGTATTAATATCGATGCAGGCCACCTTTGCGCCACAGCGGGCCAAGGTGATTGCAATCGCCCGGCCAATGCCTTTTGCCGCGCCGGTGACAATGGCCGCCTGCCCGGTCAAATCCGTTGAAATGCGGCCCTTGGTTTGATTGGTCATAATTAATCCTTGAAAGCGCGACCAACCAACCTTCGGTTGGTGCCCGTCGCGGCTTTATGTTATACTTCCACGCACTGGCAGGAAACGCTGCGATCGATTCGCCTTAGCAGCCCGCGTAGCACCCGGCCGGGTCCTACTTCGTAAAACTGGGAAAAGCCCTGGGCGATCAAATATCGCATCGAATCCTCCCAACGGACCGGATTTAGCACTTGTTGCATCAGCAAGCGGCGGATTTCCTCTGGATCTTGGTGTGGCCTGGCGTCGTAGTTCGATATTACAGGAATTCGCGGCTTGTGCATAGGCACGGCCGATAGGGCCTGCTCCAAGCGTTCCACGGCCGGCTGCATGATTTCCGTATGAAAAGCCCCTGCCACGGCCAAAGGCACGGCCTTCATGGCCCCGAAGGGTTGGGCCATCTCGGCCGCCCGCTCGCAGGCGTCATTAGTTCCGGAAATGACGATATTGCCCGGACAGAGCAGGTTGGCAATTTCCAGTATTTCGCCGTCCCTGGCTTTTTCGCAGAGTTTTTGCACGTCGGGCAGTTCCAGACCGAGGATGCTAACCATTCCGCTGGGCGTGGCGTCGGCGGCCTCTTGCATGGCGGCGCCGCGATTTTGCACCAGCATCAGTCCGTCATCGAAATCCATCACCCCGGCGAAGACCATGGCAGTGTATTCACCCAGGCTCAGCCCAGCCGCTGCTTCGCAGGAAAGAACCACGTCCGGCGAGTCAGCCCGCAAAGATTCCAAGGCCGCCAGGCTGGTTACAAACAGGGCCGGCTGGCTGCAAACGGTGGAATCAAGCTGCTCGGCCGGTCCTTCAAAACAAAGTTTCGCTAAATCATATCCCAGGATCTCGCCTGCGCGGTCGTAAAGCCGCCGCACGGCGGGTAGCGATTCGGCCAACCGCCGGCCCATGCCGACCATCTGAGCACCCTGTCCGGGGAACAAAAACGCGATTTTACTCACGATGTCTCCACAATTTTCCGGCCCATGTAGTGACCGCAATTTGGACAGACCATATGCGTTGGCACCGCAGTGCTGCATTGCGGGCAAGTCGAGAGTTGCTTAGGCTTTTTTGCATCGTGCGCTCGGCGAGAGCCGGTTCGCGCGTTGCTATGTCTGCGTTTTGGAACTGCCATTGAATCGATTATCTCCGAAATTAGACTTTATATACAAAGCCGCGACCGGCGGTCGCGGTTCGTGCGGTCATTGGATCGCGTCAGGACCTGAATCTACAAACCAAAAATCCTAGATATAAAAGAGCATTATGTCAACCATATCGGTCCGGATTGTTTAGCGAAGGATTTTGTGTGTGAGAAATCTCCTCCCCCTCCTGGAGATGGTTAGGTGCTGGAATTTCCCCTTTTTCCGGCCGGCGTATTTCATCAACGACTCTGATTGGGTCACTCTCGACGGCAAGCGTGATGTTGGTTAAACTAGGCGATTCTCAGAATTGGTAGGACCGGTTAATTTTACACTGGAGATTGGTAAATTCTCATGAATTCTGCTCCGCGCAGGGTGGTTATCACAGGGATGGGATTGATCTGTCCGTTGGGCAGCACCAAAGAAACGCTTTGGCAAGGTCTAAATTCGGGCCAAAGCGGGGTGGGGCCGTTTACATCTGTACCATCGGGGGGGCTGCCGATTAAGTTTGCCGCCGAGGCCCGACAGTTTCAAGGCGAGATCGACGACTTCGGCCAGCTTCAAAAAGAACAGAAAAAAGCCATTCGGAAAGGCTCCAAAATGATGTGTCGGGAGTGCCAGATGGGGGTGGCGGCCGCCCAACGCGCTTTGACCGATGCGGGCATGACACCCGGAAAACTGAACCCGGAACGGACCGGCATAAGTTTTGGTTCGGACTACATGCTCTCGGTGCCCGAGGAATTCACCGAAGGCGTGAAGCAATGTATGGATGCGGAGGGCCGGTTCCAATTTTCCCGCTGGGGGAGCGAAGGTTTGCCCAAAATGTCTCCCTTGTGGCTTTTGAAATACTTACCCAACATGCCGGCCAGCCACGTTGCCATCTACAACGATCTGCGCGGTCCGAATAATTCGCTGACCTTACGCGAGGCCTCGGCCAACGTGGCCGTGGGGGAGGCGTTTCAGATAATTCTCCGCGGCAGCGCCGAGATCATGCTTTGCGGGGCCACGGGCACGCGATTGCATCCCATGAAGGCCATGCACTCCGTGCAGCAAGAGGAATTGGCTTCACCGGAGGTCGAGCCTGCCCGGGCCTGTCGGCCTTTTGACCGAAACCGCACGGGAATGGTTTTAGGCGAAGGCGCAGGAGCGATTATGATCGAGGAGCTTTCCACGGCCCAAGCAAGGGGAGCGGCCATCCACGGGGAAGTATTGGCCGCCTCTTCCAGTTCCGTGGTCCAGCGCAATTTCGTGGCCCAGCGCGAAGCGGCGATGAGCAATGTACTGGGCAATGTACTTAAGGCCGCCAACGTCAAGCCGGAAGAAATCGGGCACATCCACGCCCACGGGCTGAGCACGCACAGCAGCGACGTCGAGGAAGCCCGGGCAATCAACAACGTTTTCGGCTCGCGTTCAAAACCCGTGCCCGTGACCGCCGCAAAAAGTTATTTTGGAAACCTGGGCGCCGGCAGCGGGATGGTCGAACTGATCGCCAGCCTGATGGCCCTTAGCCACGGCCGGCTGTTTCCGGTTCTGAACTACGAAACGCCCGACCCCGAATGCTTGGTGGCCGCGGTAACCGACGGCGCGGCTGAACCTGGAAAGATTTTCATCAACCTCAGCGTTAGTCCACAGGGTCAGGCCAGCGCGATTCTAATCCGGCAATTCGAGGGATAGCAAATCGTCACAATTTTCCATCCATTGTTTAGCCCCGACACTTGTGTCGGGTGAATTTTCAAACCGTTCGCGGCACAAGCGATTATTGAATGTCAGAAAAAGAATGTCGCATGAAAAGTCAGAGCCGGGGCGTGTCGCCCCGGCAATTCCGGGCCGACACGCCCCGGCTCTAAGGCGAAAACGCGACATTCATTACCTGAGACTCAATATAACGAATTCTTATTTGGACATCATTCTGATTTCTAATAAAAACAGGACATAAATGTCAACCGTAGGTAACACTCCGGTAACACGCCTGGACTACAATCTCCCTTGGCCGGCGCGGGTTGGCAAGGTACGGTTTTACGGTTACTCTTTTTAATGGAGGTGAGACAATGTTCGGAAAAACGGGTGTTCTGGTATTGGGGATAATGTTTTTTACGGCCTGTTCAGCCGCTTTGGCTGCCGACACGGCCGCGCAGTTGTTGGAAAAAGGCATTTACACTGAAGAAACGGTGGGCGATCTGCCAGCGGCCATCGATCTGTACCAAAAGGCGGTTGCCGAGGCAAAGACCGACGAAGCCTGCGCAGCCGAGGCGCAGTACCGGACTGGTCAGTGCCTGTTAAAGCAAAAGAAGACCGACAAGGCCGTGGCCGCGTTCCAAAAGGTAATCGATTCTTATCCCGACCAGCAGCAGTGGGTCGCCAAGGCCAAGCAGCAGGTTCCAGTCCTGTTGAAATACGACGACGACGGCATGGAATCGAAACGCAGCACTACGGGCGGGGGTCATGCCGTGCTATTTAAATGTCCATCGGAGGGCGATTGGTATCTGGATCAGGTCCAGCTTTTCGGAGCACGCTACGGATACGATAAAGCGCCGAATGAAAATTTCTATATTTACATCACCGATTCCAAAATGGAAAAAGTGCACAAGATCGCCAAACCGTACGGCACTTTTACCAAAGGCAACGAGAAATGGAACACCATCAAGATTACGCCGGTCAAGGTCCCGGAGGAATTTTATGTTTGTTTTGTGTTCAACCCGACGCAGACCAAGGGCGTATACGTGGGCATGGACGAGAACGTCGGGGAGAGTCATTCCAAAGACGCGGTGCCGGGCGATCACATCGAGAATATGCCGAAAAAGGCCGATTGGATGATCCGCGCCCATGTAACACCGTTCGCTTCCGGAAAGCCCGTGCAACTGATGGGCAAGAACGAACAAGAGAAAGCGCAGGACTCTGCCGTTGCCGACCGCGATGCCAAACTGCTTAAAGGCGCGAAATCCACCGTGCTCAAACACGACAACGGAAAAATGGACAAATTTCAAAGCCTGGGAGGTTCGGCCGCCCAAACAATCGCCTTCGAGGCCCCAGCGGCCGAGCAGTATGTTTACGGCGTGACTTTTTACGGCTCGCAATACGGCGGGCAGCACGATTTTGACGCCGTCAACGGGGACATTTATATCCTCGACGGCGACATGAATATAATCTCCCGCACCTCGTTTCCATACAGCCTGTTGACGCAGCAAAAAGCCTGGATCGAAGTTCCCACGCTGCCAACAAAGGTGACGGGAAAATTTTACGTCGCGCTTCATGCGCATTCTGAGCAATTCAAGGGCATTTATGTGGGATATAATGAAAACGTCGAGGTCAATCATTCCAGCGTCAGCGACGTCTCACCCAAACGTTTCGAGACGACCCCATCGGAAAAGAAACTCGAATGGATGATTCGCGCGAAAATGGCCGACAAGCCCGTGTATTACGAGGCAACGAAGTAAATATTCTTACTCGAAAAGGAGATGATCGATCGGAGGATAATAACGAAGAGTCCGGCGATTAGAACTTGTTTCATTATCGCGCGACAGGGTATGGTCCGTTGAACATTTTCAATAACGGCATAGGCCGCGACTTGCGGTTGTGGCCCATGCTTTGCTTACTGCTGATCGTGGTTTTAGCGCCCACCGCTTGCCTGGTGTGGTTCATGAACCGGGCCATTGAAAATGAGCGCCTGGCAATGCTCAAGACGTTGGAAGACGCTTATCGCCGCGATCTGTCCGATGCACAATCACGGTTGGAGCATTTTTGGCGGGACCGCGCGGTTAGTTTGGATGAATGCGCGGCTGGCAAGATCGGTTCAGCGGTTTTTGCAAAGTGCATTCGCTCGGGCTGGGCCGATAGCGTGGTTTGTTATGATGGTCAAGGACGGGTAAGCTATCCGGCCGCAACAGTCGGTCCGTCGGATCAAAGCGAAATGGCTTCGACCGAGTGGCAAGAAGCCCGAGGATTGGAGATCGAGGAAAACAATCCGGTCGCGGCCGCAAAGGCCTATGCGGCGATTGCCCGGGAATCCCATGATGTGAATCTATGCGCCAGGGCATTGCAGGCCGAGGCCAGATGTTTGGTGCAATCGGGCGACCGCGAAGGGGCCGTCAATCTGATTATTGGCACATTGTCCGAGGAAAAATACGCTCGGGCGGTGGATCTTCGGGGGCGCTTGATCGTTCCGAATGTTCAATTGATGGCTTTGCAATTGATGGGCAAAAGTTCCCCTCTCCCTTTGGGAGAGGGACAGAGTGAGGGCGGCCTTCATCGAGCTTCTCCCGAGGGGAAAAAAGAATTGACGGGGAAACTTGTCGATCAACTATTTAAACGGCTGAACGATTACGACGATCCCGCAATATCGGCTTTGCAGCGGCGTTTTTTGATGCAAGAGCTAAAAACGTATTTAGAACATCTCCCCTCTCCGGGCACCGACCGAAGGTTGGTCGGGAGAGGGGCCGGGGGTGAGGGCAATCAATCGTCCCTCACCCTAGCCCTCTCCGGGCACCGACCGAAGGTTGGTCGGGAGAGGGAATTAACGACGTTATTGCCCGCTGAAGAACTGGCGGCGCATTTTGTTGAACAAATGACATTGCCTCCTCGGCAAAAAGGCGTGTTGCAGCCCAGCCCATTGCCGGGCGTTTGGCAGCTTGCCTCTTCCAACGGCCGGCTGCTGGCCCTATGGCGAACGGAAACCATCGTCGCCGAGAGCGACTCGGTTATTTCCCGGCCCGCGCCGCCCGGTGAAGTTGCCGTTGCGCTCAGGCCGCCGAAAGCGGAAAATCCGCCGGTCGATGTTTTTTATACGATTCCGGCGGGCAAGTATTTGCCCAATTGGCAATTGACGCTCTCCATGACCGGGGGCGATGCGACCGATGCCGCCGCGAACCGGCGCATCGCGATATACTTATGGACGGGGATTATAGTGATTGCGGCGATTGCGATTTTGGCTGGATTCCTGCTGCAAGTATTTTACGACCAGATGCGGTATACGCGGTTGAAAAACGATCTTGTGGCGACGGTTTCGCATGAACTGAAAACACCGCTTTCCTCGATCCGTTTGCTGGTCGACACTTTGCTGGACGAGCAATCTCCGGATTTAAATAAAACCCGCGATTATTTGCAGTTGATAGCCAAGGAAAACGCTCGGCTGAGCCGGCTGATCGATAATTTTTTGACGTTTTCGCGCATGGAGCGCAATAAACATGCCTTCCAATTCGCCGCAATATCTCCCGCCGCGATAATTAATCAGGTGTTGGAAGCGGTTGGCGAACGGTTTCAGGAACCCGGCTGCCGCTTGGAGGCCGACGTGGCCCCCGATCTGCCTTCGATCATGGCCGATGCCGACGCCCTGGTCACCGTGGTTTTAAACCTGCTGGACAACGCCTATAAATACACCGGCGACGAGAAGCATGTAGTGCTGCGGGCATACGTCGAAAACGGCATGGTGTGCATCGCGGTGACCGACAACGGCATCGGCCTTTCCCGGGGGGCGGCCAAAAAAATATTCGTGCGTTTTTATCAGGTCGATCGCCGGCTGTCGCGAAGCGGCGGCGGCTGCGGATTGGGTTTAAGCATCGTGAAATTCATCGTTACCGCCCACGGCGGAAGCGTTGAAGTCGCCAGCCGCCCCAATGCCGGAAGCACGTTTACGG
>JBEKGL010000141.1:0-8179 GCA_050012815.1 Thermoguttaceae bacterium | reverse complement strand
GATCGAGCCCCCGATCAGGCCGACACCAACGATAGCCACGGTCGAAAGCGGTTTCATAGCGATTTCCAATCGATACCCAATAGAGAAACCTGGATTTCTCACCACGGAGCCACTGAGCACGCGGAGGTTTTTTTAGAAATTCAGGTCAAGTCGCCAATTGTAACAGAACCTGGATTTAAGTAAGCAGGGGGACCGAACGGGGGGTGGATTACAGAAGGTAGTGAAATGAATCGCAAGTTCCGGGGTTACTGAGTCTCAGGTAACGAATGTCACATGTGGAGCAGGTTGCCAAATTTGCTTTTTGGGCAGATTGGCAATCTGCCCCACGACATTAAAACCTGAGGCTCCATAAACGCATAATGCGACAGTATGCTTATATGACATTCAATGGTTTTTTGGTTTCGGCCCTTGCGAGTCTTCCATGCTGTCGATGTAGCGGCGGAGGCGGTCGCGTTCGTCGGTTATGTGGCGGATTTTGAGCATATTTTCCACGCGCTTGACAAGTTCGAGCTTGTTGACGGGCTTGCTCAGGAAATCGTCGCAGCCCACGGCCACCGCCCGTTCGATGTCGCCCAGTTCATTGAGCGCCGTGACCATGAGGATCATAATGTGCTTGGTGGCCGGGTCTTTTTTAAGGGTTTTGCATACCTCGAAACCGCTGAGTTTGGGCATCATGATGTCCAGCAGAATCAGATCGGGCTGAAACTGGGCCACTTTGTCCAAGGTGTCGCGGCCATCGACGGCCACGGCGATTTCGCAGTCCATGTCGGTCAGATAGGCCTCCAACAGTTCGATGTTGGTAAGGTTGTCGTCGGCGATGAGAATTTTACTTTTGGACATGGATAAATTCTACCACGGAGTTTAAAATATTATTCAGTTACTTGATAAATGGCGGGGCGATAGCTCGGCTTTGGAATCGGCTTCCCCGAGTCACGAGCCGCCGCCAACCAGGCGTCTTTTGCTTGTTCAACTTCGGCCAATGCTTCCTCGGGAGTGTTGCCAAATGCCGAGCATGAAACAAGATCGGGTATATCAGCTATATATCCGCCGTCTTCATCGCTGGAAAAGATGTTTATGTGATAGTCTTTCATTTATTTATCGCACTGCCGCTCGCCGGGCACGGGGAATTGTTTGCATAGGTTTTTGACTTCGCCGCGGATACGGGCATGGAGTGCTTCGTCTTCCGGGGCTTTGAGGACTTGCAAGAACCAGCCGCCGATGGTCTGCATTTCGGCCACGCCCATGCCGCGTGTGGTCAAGGCCGGCGTGCCGATGCGGATGCCCGAGGGATCCATTGGCTTGCGCTGGTCAAAGGGGATCATGTTTTTATTGATGGTTATGCCGCAGCGATCCAGGGCTGCTTCGGCCTGTTTTCCGCCCAGGCCCAGCACGGTGACGTCGACGAGCATAAGGTGGTTGTCGGTGCCGCCGCTTACCAGGCGCAGGCCGCCGGTCAAAAGCGTCTGGGCCAGGGTTTTGGCATTATCGACGATCTGCCGGGCGTATTGCTTGAAGGCGGGCGTGAGGGCCTCGCCGAAACAGACGGCCTTGCCGGCGATGACGTGCATCAGCGGCCCGCCTTGGGTGCCTGGAAACACCGAGCGGTCGATGTCCTTGGCATACGCTTCCTTGCACAGGATCATGCCGCCGCGCGGACCGCGTAGCGTCTTGTGCGTGGTGGTGGTGACGAAATCGGACACGGGCACGGGATCGTGGTGCAAACCGGTCGCCACCAACCCGGCGTAATGGGCCATGTCGACCATCAGTTTTGCGCCGCACGATCGGGCTATCTCGGCGAACTTGTCGTGTTCCATTTCGCGCGGGTATGCGCTTGCCCCGGCAACGATCAGCTTGGGTTTATGCTCGCGGGCCAGCACAGCGAGTTGGTCGAAGTCGATGCGGTGCGTGTCGGGCCGAACGCCGTAGCTTAGGAAGTGATAGTATTTGCCGGAGATGTTCAGTTTCATGCCGTGGGTGAGGTGCCCGCCGTGGGCCAGATCGAGTCCCAGCACCGTATCGCCCGGCGCCAAGATGGCGAAATACACGGCCGTATTGGCCTGGGCGCCGGAATGGGGTTGGACGTTGACGTGCTCAGCGCCGAAGAGTTTTTTTGCCCGATTCCTGGCAAGGTCCTCGGCGATATCGACAAACTGGCAGCCGCCGTAATATCGCTTGCCTGGATAGCCTTCGGCGTATTTGTTCGTAAGCACGCTGCCCACGGCCTGCATGACGGCGGGCGAGGTGTAGTTTTCGCTGGCGATCATCTCCAGGCCGTTTCGCTGGCGATCCATTTCGCCGGCAATGGAGGCCCAAAGATCGGGGTCTTGGCGTTCGAGATAGTTCATAGTCGAGATTTTGTGCTAGATTGGATAAATTGGTAGTAAAACGATCCATTGTGGGTGGGAAAGAGTGATTCGTCAACCACAGCCCTCCAGTAGACCCACCGGCAGAGTGGTGAGGCTATCTTACGGACATTGCGGCGTACAAATAAAGGACATGCCAACCAGTCGCTTTGTTCGGATTGACGCATCGAAGAAAGGCATATCGAAGATCTTCGTAGTTTTCACGGTCTGTCGCGAAGGTGCCAGTCGAGTCCTTCAGAGCCTACCCATTGCTTGCTTTCCGAGTCCCATTTAAATGGCAAATCGTCCTGGAGGATTGCACCATCCTTTAGATGCAATTCGTAATGAATTGTGGGCAAGCCGCTGGTGTTCGCGAAGACTTTGCCAAGCTTCACTTCCATGATCGGATCGGCCTTGAACTTTCTACACACCCAGCGCACCCAACCGGAGGGATTATATTTGACATTATAGTCTGCGCCTTTTTTGGGAAAATATTTCCAATCAACGGTGCCCAACCAGTCATGGTCGTAATCGGCGGAACGAATGGCCTCGAAAAGCCTCGTGGCCGCAGTGGTAACCTCGCCGGAGGATTTCTCGACCTTGGCATTGACTTCCCGGTGTATATCTTCCGCCAATTCTCCGCCTGCTTTTTGTATGGCTGCTATAGCCTGGGGGTGTCCTTCTTCGTACCCGCACCAAGCGCCCACGATGTTGCCGTCACGGTCGATAATATAATTCGTCGGGCAGGCGGCGTTTTGGTAATCGTCATCGCCGACTTTTCTCGCGGCTGGGGACGAGTCGATAATATTGGGAAATGTTACGTCGTTCTCGCGAAGCAAATCCATGGCTATCTTTTTGTCGTCGGCGCAGTCGAAGCCCAGGACAACGAGACCCTTGTCCTTATATTTTGTATAAACTTCTTGGAGATGACACATCTCCTCGCGGCAGGCCGGTCAGCCGGCCCTCCAGATGTAGAACCACACGACCTGGCCGTGATAGTCCGACATTTTCACCGGCTTCCCATCGGCCAAAGCCAGTTCGAAATCTGGCGCTTTGGCGCCCGGTTTTAAAAGCATTTCCTCCGGCTCGGGCTTTTTCCACTGCGTCCAACCCTTGGGCGGCTTCCATACGAACATTGTATCGGAGATATCGGCGTTGAGGGTGACCGACGACCAATCTTCATTCATTATAAGATCATAACTTACCCGGACGATTTGTTTCAGCTTACGGGGAAGATGATCTCGCTTGGACAGCCAAAGATACCAACTTCGCTGGTGCTTCATAATGCTCAGTTCGATCTTGTCGCAATCCTCATCATCAACTTTTTCCGTGCCCAGACTTTTCACGCCGTCAAGATATCCTTGAAGCGAGTCGGTGTATCCATGAAAAGTGCTGGGATCGAGGATGGGCATCAGCCCGCCGCCAAGGGACCCTGTCTTATGTCCAATCGAGTGACCTCCCACTGGCGCTGGTTCTGTCATATAGCACGTGAGTCGTGCATTTTGATCGGCCTCGGAGTCATTGGATTTTTCGAAAGACCATTTAGGACGTCCTTTAGGCCAGTAAATCCACAGATCGCTGCCGTCGCCAATGAGAATTCCACCCGTTTTTCCATTTGCATAATCCATTTCCACGCGAAAGTAATTCGGCTTTTTCAACCATGCTCGATATGTACATTCTTGTCTAGCTCTTCCTTCAATCACATAGCGGCCGACGTAGGAAAGCGAATCGGCCTTGCGCATGGCCTCGATCATTTGATTGTAGAGTGCATGCGCGGCAGGCTCGTCCTGGAAGGGCGCGGCAGGAGTTTTTGTTTCCACGGCGGGAGTCTTTGTTTCCGCGGCGGTCTTTGATTCTGCGCCGGTTTTTAACTCGTCTTTTTTGGCCGCTTGCTTGTCTGAACAGCCTGAAATCAGCCAGATAAATCCTCCCAGAAGACCGATCACTACAGTTTCGACAAGCCACTTTTTCCCGCAAAGGCGATAAGCAGCCATATTTCTTCTCTTATCCGGTCGAACTGTTCGCGATAAAACTATATGCTGGCCTCAAGCTGCCAGGCTAAACTATGGCGTATTTTAACAGTTTGCCAGGAAATTACCACTTCAACCCGAATTTCGCGCCAGTGGTTTTTCCCAAGCCGCCTGTCAACGGCAGTTCTTTTTCCGGTTTTTTGGGCTTTGACGGCCCGGCCGCTGCCTCGGCGGCCTCTTGCTCGGCCTTTTCCTTTTCTTTTTTGGTCGGCTCGGGCTGGGATAGGGCCTTTATCGACAGGCTTATCCGCTGGGCGTTTTGATCGACGGAAAGCACCATGACTTCGACCTGCTGGCCTTCCTTGACCACGTCGGAGGTGCGAAAGACGCGTTTATGCGAGAGTTGCGAAATGTGGATCAGCCCCTCGACGCCCGGCTCCAACTCGACGAACGCCCCGAAGTCCATGATTTTCACAACCGTGCCGTGAAGAATGGAATTAGGCGGATATTTTTGAGACGCCTGGGTCCAGGGATTTTCCAAAAGGTCGCGATAGGCAAAGCTGATTTTGCCGGTTTCAGGATTGATTTTTTCGATGCGGACGCGGATTTTCTGCCCTTCGGCGATGACCTCGCTGGGATGATTTACCCGGCCCCAGGCCAGTTGGCTGACGTGCAGCAGGCCGTCCACGCCGCCGATATCGACAAAAGCGCCAAAGGCCATCAACTTGCGAACCACGCCGTCGTAAATCTGGCCGGGCTTGAGCGATTCAAGGAGTTTTTGCTTGGCCTCGGCCTTTTCGCGCTCCAATATCGCGCGGCGGCTTAATACCAGGTTGCGCCGTTCGGGATTGGCCTCGGTCACCAGGCAGTGGAAGTGCTGGCCGACGAATTCGGACAAGTCCTCGACGCGATACAAGGAAACCTGGCTGATGGGTATAAAGCCGCGTATGTGGTTTACCTCGCATTCCAGACCGCCGCTGTTGTGTCCGGTAACCTGGGCCTCGACCGTAGCGCCTTCGTTTAAGTCGGACCAGTCTTCGACGTGTACGGCCGTGCCGGGCAACATCACTTCATAAAGACCGTCGTCGGAATTAAAGCGATGCACGATTACATCGACCAGGCCGCCGATGACCGGCGGATCTTTGAATTGCTGCAAAGAGATTACGCCCTGCTCGCGTCTGCCGAGTTCCACGAAGACGTCGTCCTTGCGCACCACGACAATGCGTGCGGTGTGTTTCGAGTCTACTTCCAATTGTTCTTGGGACGCCGCGGAATCATCGGCCGAGAGCAACTCGTCCAACGATGCGCCGCCCATGGCTTTTTCAAATTCGGCTTCCTGGTCGGGCGCAAGACGCTGGTGGATATTCGGAGGAGGGAAACCGCCGGGGACGGCGTCGATGACGGTATCGTCAGGGAGCGTGGGAAGCGGGGCAGGCTCGTCGAGCATTTCGCTCAAAACCGATTGGGGAACTATTACCCGGGGTTCGGCTTTAGGCTCAAGGAGCGGCGAGTGGGGGGGCTTTTTTTCGTTTTCTTTTTCAGTCGAGGCCGAATCGGCGGGCTCGGCGGCGGTTTTATCGGCCTCCGGCTCGACTACAGGTTCCCAGTCGCGACGGCGCCGGGCGCGATAGGCGACCGGATCGCGCTGCGAACCGATAAGTATCCGCCTCCGCGCATTTTCGGCCTCGGTGCCGCCTTGGTCCGGGGAGTCATCGGGCGGGGGTTCAGCAGCCTGAGCGGGCAAAGATTGCCGAGTTATGTTTTCAGTAGTCTGGACTTGTTCGTTCGGTTCGGTCGGTGTCAAAGTCACGGTCCTTTTATTTACCCATGTTTGCCCCAAATTGCAGACAATAAATTTTATCAAATATAGCTTGAAATTTCTACAGAGAATTGTGGAAAAGAGGTCTATTGTCTTTATGCGATGCGATGAGAAATGGGCGATTATTTGGGTAGAAAATCTTGCACGATGGTTTTTGTATAAATCTGCCGGCTGTCAGGCTCGAAAACGCGGATTTTTACTTGTATGCCCCTGAGCGGGGACAGATACGGCGGGGAAGTGATTTTTTCGCCGTCGTCATCCACAATACCATATCCTGGATCGCCGAGCTTATCATCGTCAAAGCCGTTGACTCCGCGGCCGGGAAAACCTCCGGCAGGATATTGGTTGGGATAACTAAGCCCAGCAAGCCCCACGTTTTCGTAATGCGTGGACCATGTGTCGTAAACCCGGGCGGTTGTCGCCGATCCCCGGAGCATTGATTTCGCCGCGCCGTAATCGCTAAAAAAAGTTGATGCCGTGGGATTATATCCCAAATCGACATATCCGCCCGCCCCGCCATTAGCGCCGGGATCCCATGCCTTTACGTCGAAACCGACGACGTTTGTGAGAATCACGTCGTCGGAAATTCGGCTGCCCGCATAACCAAGGGCATTATCCGCGAATAATTGACTCGTATCTTTGGACCAAAAATCGACGGTTGTCTTTGCCGTCGGTAGTGTATATCCGCTCCAAATGCCCGCTATCCAGTTGGAATCCGAACATTCCCGTAAAGTTGGCAGGCCTAATTGACCCCAATAACGGGCATCAAAGGGAAACGGCGCGATCGGATGGGCAAAACGGCATTCGCGCCGGGTAAGATCGCTAAGCGTGTTGGCTAAAAATTGACTGTTTTCCATGCGCACGGAAATGTCGTTATTGAGATAAAATCCTTTTGCGGCGGCGGGCGGCAAGGGACTCGGCATCAATGCCGGAGAAACCAACAACTGGCGGCGATGGAGCGTGCGCCCGCGAATGAACCAGGCTACTTCCGCCACGTCGGACTCAACGGCCGTGCCGTTATATAAACCGATGAACGGCCTGCCCGTGGATCGGGTGGTGAACATGAGGATGTCGTCGAAATCGCCCACGCTGGTGTCGGCCGTACCGGCATCGGTGTTCCAAGGTTGTGGACTGCCCGTGGTCCCGGTAGTAGTTTGCATCACCGGTCCTTCGATATATTCGAAATAACCTTCTCCATCCTCAGGATTGCGCGGCGGCAGCATTTTTACGGTAACGCCCTTAAGGTCCATTTGCAGCCGGGCGGCGGCGGAATTCATTTTTTCGGATGATTCCAATGCCGAGCGCGAATCGGTAATGCTTTGCCCCAAGGAGCCGAACATCTGTATCACTGCCCCCATCAAAAGCAATGTTAAGGCCGCGGCCACAAGGATCTCGAGCAAGGTATAGCCGGAAGGATGAAGGATGAAGGATGAGGGATGAAGGAAACCGCTTGCGGTTTCGCATTGTCCCCCGCCCACTGCCCACTGCCCACTGAACCCCGAACCCTGCCCCCTGCCCCCTGAACCCTGAACCCTGAACCCTTTTTCGCTGGATGGCACAGGACGATGGATTAGTGTTTTTCTCATGGCAACAATACTCTTTTTAATCCTTGCCCTTATGGCGGGTCGGCCCGTTACCCTATATTTATTCGACCTTGAAATACGGGAAAAGTCAATGGTTTGACTGTACTGATTTATCAACTCTTATACCAAAATGTTCTAATCCCTGTGGTTTTTACGCGAGAGCCAACGGAGCCAAAGGCGTTCGGGGGTGCGTTTGATTCGGGTAAACCAGGGTTCTTCCTCGGGATGCAGGGGGCGGACGAGAATGCATTTTACCCCTGCCCAGCGCCCGGCGAGCACGTCGGCAAAGACTTGATCGCCAACCATGGCCGTGTGCTCAGGCCGAAAACCCATCTTCACCATGGCCCAATGCACGCCCATAGGAAGCGGTTTTAAGGCATTGGCCACAAATGGCAGGCCGAGTTTATCGGCGAAATGCTTAATGCGATTGCTCCGGCCGTTGGAAACAATGCAACAGCCGATTCC
>JBEKGL010000140.1:0-8216 GCA_050012815.1 Thermoguttaceae bacterium | reverse complement strand
GAAGCGCTCCGCCGCGATGCAAAGGGTGTGTTGGAAGCGGTTATCCACGCCCTGCGGAAGAAGAAATAGTGGGCAGTGGTTAGTGGTTAGTGGTCAGTAAATAACCATAAAGCCGCGACCGGCGTTGGCTGTTTTACGTGCATAAATGTTTTGTAAAGCCGCGACCATTGGTCGCGGTTTAGAGTGTGTTCCAAATGAAAGAACTCAGAACTCAGAACGAAGAACGCGAAACTCTCCCCAATTTGCAATTTGCAATTTGCAATTTGCAATTTGTATTATTATTGCTTGGCATATTTACATTCTCGGGATGCGCTCGCGGTCTTGATCCGCGGCTTGCTCAAAAATTTCAAGCCGCGCAAACGGCGTTTGATCATGCCAAGAACCCGGAGGATTTTGTGAAGGTCGCCGCGATGTATCAGGAGATGATCGACGACGGGGCAATATCGGGAGCCGTGTTCTACAATCAGGGCAATGCATGGATGAGGGCCAAGCAGCCCGGCCGGGCGATCGCGTCATACCGACAAGCGCAACGCTACCGGCCTCGCATTCCTTATCTTGACGAGAATCTGCAAAACGCATTGGGACATTCCGCCTCGTCCAGCCGGCCGGTGATCGAAATCGTTTTATTCTGGCAGAATTGGCTGGGGTATGCGGAAAAGTTTTACGCCGCCGGCAGTGCGGTCGTGCTGACTTTTTGTTTTGCCGCGATCATGCTATTTTCATCGCGGCGGCGGTTGTGGCGGCGGCTTGTCCTGGCCGGCGCGGCGGTGACAATGCTATTGATCGTCTCGGCCGCTTACGATTGGTACCGTTTCGATTACATGGTACGCGGCGTGATCACACAATCCGAAGTGGTAGCCCGCAAGGGCAACGCCGAAAACTATGAACCGGCCTTGAATGAAAAGCTCTCCGAGGGCACGGAGTTCCGGGTTTTAGAGCGCCGCGGCGACTGGCTCTTGATCCGATTGCCCGGCGGGCAGGAAGGATGGATCGACCAACGGGCGGCGGTAGTGTATTAAATAAACTTATGATTTACTATTGTCGAGGGGCATGGTAAAATCATAGGGTTGTCATGGAATTGCACGCACCTTGCAAACGCAATTACCTGTAGGCGTCTTGCTGATTTCTGCCAAAGTGAAACTTTATGGTTGCCGATCATCTGTACCCCGGCCGAAATGGTCGAACAGAAGAAAGGAATTGACGATGTTTAATGATCCCATAGTTCAAGAAGTGCGCACGGCTCGCGAAAAGATCGCAGCCGAGTGCAATTATGAAGTCGATAAACTAATGGAACGTGAAAAAGAAGTTTTCGAACGCTGTAAGAATCAGTTCAAGATCGTGTCTAAAGAAGAACTGGAACGGCTCCGTCAACGCCACTGCTAACCCCGGCGGGGGGAATAGTGAATTCTGCTTGTGGTTTTCGCCGAATTATCAATAATATAAGGTAGGGCCGGTCTAGGGCTTGGATGGCTTTATTACAGGCAGTTCGATGCCAGGAGCGGATACAAGTGAATAGGAAATTGAACAAACGAAACCATCGCGGCGGCTTTACGCTGGTGGAGATGCTGGTCGTGTTGCTGATTATCGTCATCCTTGCCGGGCTGATCACGGCGGCCGCTTACCGAGGCTTGAAACGCGCAAAGGTCGCCCGGATCGGCATGGAGATCCAGCAAATTTCCCTGGCCTTGGAGCAATACAAGCAGCAGTTCGGCGAATATCCGCCGGATTTCAGCGATCTAAGCGTTACCGGCAAGAACCTCATTCTTCGGCATATTGCCCGGGCGTTTCCGCATTACACGGTATCCACCTGGAATAATTTACAATCTGAAGTATTAACCAACTCGAACAGTCTTACCAATCTGAACAATATGACCCCGGCCATGGCGCTGGTTTTTTGGCTGGGAGGGATGCCCGACCTCCAGGGCAAGCTGAGCGGATTCAGCAAGAATCCGGCCGATCCTTTCGAGAGCCCGAGCACCACGGCCAGCCGCATCGGGCCGTTTTTTGAATTCGATCCCAGCCGGCTTAGCTCGTATAAGTATTATCCGTCGGGGGTATCCACATCAGCCGGCCAACCGTATATTTATTTCCGCGCGGAATCGGGATACTCTGAATCGTATCGAGAGTATTATACCTATAGTTCCAGTTACACGCTTAAAACAATCACACTGTCCTCGACTACTGTCAGACCATATTGGGACGCACGTGTTAAAACCTGGGTAAATCCAAGCTCATTTCAAATTCTCTGCTGCGGACTGGACGGCAAGTTCAGCCAGGAAAACGTATACAATACCGGCCGGACTCCGGCTACAACGGATATTCCCAACTCCAATATCATTTCTTCGGATATAACCGGTGTTACGTCGGGCAATTTCGATTACCTCGACGACCAGACGAATTTCACCACCGGCACCATCGGCGACGATCTGCCGTAAAAGAGTTTTCGGTTAACAGTTGTCAGTAATCAGTTACAAGTGGTCGGTGGGCAGTGCGAAACCGCAAGCCATTTTAGGTGTATTCCCGCACAGGAGACTGGAACGAGGTAGCAAAAATCGGTTTTCGGTACGAGGTACGGAGTTTTCATCTTTCATCCTTCCGCCTTCATCCTTCCGCCTTTATTCCACGGTCACGCTTTTGGCCAGGTTGCGTGGTTTGTCGATGTCGCAGCCCCGGGCAACCGCTATGTGATAGGCCAGCAGTTGCAGGGGAATGACCATAACGATCGGCTGGAATATCTCTTCCACGGCGGGAACTTCAATCACGTCGTCGGCCAAACGTATCGCTTCGCTGTCGCCTTGGCAAACCACCGCGATCACCGGTCCGCCCCGGGCCTTGATCTCCTGCACGTTTGACATCACCTTGTCGTACATCTGCCCCTGCGGCATGATGAAAACGCTGGGCGTGCGCTCGTCGACCATGGCGATGGGGCCGTGCTTCATTTCAGCCGAGGGGTAGCCCTCGGCATGAATGTAGCTGATTTCCTTGAGTTTCAAAGCCCCTTCCAGCGCGGTGGGAAAGTTGAATTGCCGCCCCAGGTACAGAAAATTGTTACAGTCGGCGTATCTTTGCGCGATTTCACGTACGGCGTCGTTGCACTCCAGCGCGGCGCGGACCTTATCGGGCAGTTCTTCCAACTCCTCGATGATCTTCTGGCCGGTCGAGAAACTGAGGTGCCGCAAGCGCCCGAAATACAGGGCCAACATGGTCAGAACCGTGCATTGCGAGGTAAAGGCCTTGGTCGAGGCTACGCCGATTTCCGGGCCGGCGCGGAGATACACGCCGCCGTCGCTTTCCTGGGCGATGGTGCTGCCCACCACGTTGCAGATTCCCAGCGTGGGACAGCCTTTGCGTTTCATTTCCCGCAGTGCCGCCAAGGTATCTTGCGTTTCGCCGCTCTGCGTGATGGTAAAGACCAGGGTGTTGTTGTCCATAGGCGGATTGCGATAGCGGAGTTCGCTGGCGTATTCCACTTCGACGGGCAAGCGGGCCAGGGCTTCGATTTGATATTCGCCCACCAGGGCCGCGTGCCAACTTGTGCCGCAGGCAGTCATCACAATGCGATTTACCGAGCGGAGTTGTTGGGGCGTGAGATTCAGTCCGCCGAATTTGGCCGTGGCCGCGTCGCGATCCAATCGGCCGCGCATGGCGTTGCGGATCGACTCGGGCTGCTCGAAGATTTCCTTGAGCATGTAGTGCTCGAATCCGCCGCGGTCGATGTCTCCGGCTTCGATCTCCAGGAGTTGGATGCTGTGGTTTACGTGGCCGAGATCGCGGTGAATGACGCGGATGCCGTCGGCCGTGACTACGGCCAATTCGTTGTCGGCCAGGTAGACGATTTTATCGGTGTATCCGGCCAAGGGCGAGCCGTCGCTGGCGACAAAATTTTCGCCGTCGCCCACGCCGAGGATAAGCGGGCTGCCCAGCCGGGCGGCGATAATCACCTCCGGCCAATCGCGGAAAAGAATCACCAGTCCGTACGTGCCCTGTAGTTGCGCCAGGGCCGATTGCACCGCGGCCACCAAGGGTTGGTAGTGCATGGCCGCCATGTCGCCGCGGACATTTTGCTGCTTCAAACAACTGTCGATCAGGTGCGCAATGACTTCGCTATCGGTGGCGGTGGCGAATTTGTAGCCCTCGGCCTCCAAGCGGATTTTGATGGGTTTGAAATTCTCGATCACCCCGTTGTGAACGATGGCCAGCGAGCCGTTGCCGCCTATGTGAGGATGGGCGTTGACGTCGGTAGGCGCGCCGTGAGTGGCCCAACGCGTATGGCCGATGCCGACGCAACCGGGCAAAGGCGTTTGCCGCAGCCGGGCTTCCAAGTTTTCGATCCGGCCTTTGGATTTCACCACGTCTAAAGCGCCGGCGGCGTTAATGATGGCCACCCCTGCGCTGTCGTATCCGCGGTATTCCAAGCGGTGCAGGCCGCTTATAAGAAATTCCATCGCCTCGCGAGGCCCGATATATCCAACGATTCCACACATAAACGTTTATCCTACGTTGAGAATGTTAAGAAGGAATAGAGATTACTAATGATAATTACAAACAGTATTAGCCGACTTTAGCATAACCGAACACAGGTAAAACGCCGATAGGCAATTGCCAATGTAGAGCAAGGCCGTCAACAACCAATGAACACAACTATTATATATACAACAACTTACGACTATTAGTCAACACGACAAAAAAATGAAATATATATCAAAGCAATTGGAGATAATAATCGGCTATAGTCAATAAGGCGGGGGAAGAGTATATTTGGACCCCGAGAAAATTCCAACGCTGTGTGAATACACGATAAAAACTATCAGGATTTCGAAACATTGAGAAAACGAATCCGAGGACAATAAACGTGCCGATTCTTAAAGAAGAACCAAGCCTTTTTCCGGAAACTCTGCTGCAAGACTGCATTCAGGAGACGTCGGATCGCCGTTGGTGGGTGATTTACACCAAGGCACGGCAGGAAAAATCATTTGCCCGCGAGTTATTTGCCTTTCGGATCCCCTTTTACTTGCCCCTGGTAAAGAAGACCGCCATTTTCAAGGGGCGGAAACGCACGTCGTTCGTCCCGCTTTTCTCGGGGTACGTTTTCCTCTGCGCCACTGAAGCGGAACGCATAAAGAGCATGACCACCAACAGGATCTCGCGGATTCTTTCGGTCAACGATGCGGAGCAGTTGGTTTACGACCTGGAACAACTCCGTCGCCTGATCGCCTCGAATGCCCCCCTGAGCGTGGAACAAAAATTGGCGCCGGGCGATCGGGTCCGCGTCAAGCAGGGCGCACTAATGGGATTGGAGGGGACCGTATTGGTGCGCCGCGGAGTAACGCGCCTGTTGGTCAGAGTAAATTTTTTGCAACAAGGCGCATCAGTCGAGGTCGACGATTATCTATTGGAACGGGTGGATTAAAAGGCTATAGGCTTTAGGCTATAGACTTTAGGCTATAGACTTTAGGAATAAGGATGAAGGATGGGGGAAACCGCTTGCGGTTTCGCAATGAATCTTCATAAAGTGGGCAGTGAACTGCCCACTGCCCACCCCTCACTTTTTTACATCACGCCCAAGTCGATAGGCAGAATTGTTTCACGGTTAGCGCGATACCATTCGACCGAGCGGCGCAGGCCTTCCTCGACGGAAACCTGGGGGTGCCAGTCCAGTAATTTTCCGGCTTTGCCGATATCGGCCCAGGTGGCCGTCACGTCGGCGCGATGCAGCGGCTGAAAATCGATTATCGGCTTGCGCCCGAGGAATTGAGCAATTTGCTCGATGACCGCCGAAAGAACCGTGGGACTATCGCCGCCGAGGTTGATTATTTCGTAGCCGAGAGGTTTTAGCGCGTCGATGGTGCCTCTGGCGATGTCGTCGACAAAGGTAAAATCGCGGGATTGCGACCCGTCGCCGAAAACGACGATCGGCTCGCCTTCGGCGATGCGGCGGATAAACCGGAAGATGCTCATATCCGGCCGGCCGGCAGGTCCATAAACGGTGAAATAGCGGGGAATGGAAATATCCAGCCCGTACAGATAATGATAGGTATAGGCCAGGGTTTCGGCCGCTTTTTTCGAGGCGGCGTAAGGCGAAAGCGGCCGGTTAGTGTCGTCGTCTTCGTGGAATGGGATGCGATTGTGCCCGCCGTAAAGACTGGACGTGGAGGCCAGGAGAAACTTTTTCACGCCGAAGATCCGGCACATTTCCAACAAATTCAGCGTGCCCGTGCAATTGGCTTGATAGTACACCCAGGGATTTTCCAGCGACTGGCGCACGCCGGCCCGGGCCGCGAGATTGACCACGGCGGAGTAAGGCTTTTCTTCAATGGCCTTATCATCCGCGGCAATCGCGTTTGACTTGAAAAGCGGCATTACGGCGTCGAGATTGGAGATATCCAGTTGATGAAACTGAAAATCCTTGCGCTCTTGCAAGCGCGCGAGACGCCAATGTTTCAATCTTGGATCGTAAGCATCGTTGAGATTATCGACGCCCGCGACGACGTGCCCGGCGTCCAAAAGCAACTGCGTCACTCGGGAAGCAATGAAACCCGCACAACCAGTCACTAAATAACGTTTTGTCATGATAATATATACCGAAAAAATTACATGCCAAAGAAGTCGGCAATTCGAGCGACTACTAGTTGTTGTTCTTCGGCTGTTAATTCCGGAAAGATAGGCAGTGCCAACACTTCGCGTGCGGCGCGGTCGGTTTCGGGCAGATCGCCCGGTTTGTAGCCCAAATAGCGGAAACACTCCTGATCGTGCAGGCCCAGGGGATAATAAATTTCGGCGCCGATTTTAGCCTTGGCCAGCGATTCCCGCAGCGTGTCGCGGCGGCCGTCGGGCACTCGGATTACATACTGGTTCCATACGTGGCGGCAATTTGCAAGTGCTCGGGGCAAGGTCAAGACGCGGTCCAAGCCGGCCCCGATAAATAGTTCTTCGTAGCGTGCGGCATTGGCCTGCCTAAGCGCGGTCCACTCGTCGAGATAAGGCAATTTGACGTTTAATACGGCGGCCTGGAATGAATCCAAGCGGCTGTTGATTCCCACCACCTTATGATAATATCGCGGATTCATGCCGTGCTGCCGGAGCAGGCGGAGCCGCTCGGCCAGTGCGTCGTCGTCGGTGGTGAGCATGCCGCCGTCGCCGGCGCCGCCGAGATTTTTGGTGGGATAAAAGCTGATGCAGCCGATCGCGCCCAGCGAGCCGGCCCGACGGCCTTCCCATTCGGCGCCGATGGCCTGGGCGGCGTCCTCGATCATCGGCGTCTTGGCCGCGTCGGCAAGGCGATTAAGCGCATCCATATCGGCGCATTGCCCGAAAAGATGCACCGGAATAATCGCCTTGGTAGCCGGCGTTATCAAAGGGCCGACGGCTACAGGATCGATGTTGAAGGTCAGCGGATCGATATCGGCAAAGACGGGTTTGGCGCCCAGCCGGGTGGCGGCGCTGGCCGTGGCGAAGAAGGTGAAGCTGGGTAGAATGACCTCATCGCCCGGCCCCACGTCGCAGGCCATCAGTGCCAGCAACAAGGCGTCGCTGCCCGAGGCGCAACCCACGGCATGTTTCACGCGGCAGTAGGAGGCGACGGCCTGTTCCAGATTTTTCACTTCCGGACCGAGCACAAAGGCCCCGCTCTGACATACCCGGCGAAGCGCGGCGGCGAGTTCATCCAAAATCGGATGATGCTGGCGTCCGAGATCCAAAAGGGGAACGCCTTTTTCTTCAGAAAAATGATGCGGTTTATCTTTTATTACGTTTGCCATGTCCTTGGCGCCAAAAAAAGGGGTAAAAAGCTTTGTTTAGGGGAAATCATTTATATTAAAATGCGCAATTTAATACAAGAGGAAAATTACCGGCATTGCCGAAGGGCAAAACGAATTATAGAAGCGCCGTCGCTGGCCTCCAGAGTTCGTCGCCGAAGAAACATGGGATCGTCACCGGCTCGATTATATCCATAGACCGTGGTCGCGCAAGATCGATATCCAATTCGTTCAGCGGCCGCAGGAACGATTTGCGGGTCGAAAGTGACATTCGGGACTCCCCACGGGCAACAGAAGTGCAGGCAAGGAGCTTTGAGTTCGTTTTCGATGCGGAGTTTCGAGTCGCGCAACTCGTGTTCGAGTTGTTCTTCGTTCAAATCGATCAAAAGTGAATGCCCGCAGGTGTGCGAGCCGATGGTAATGCCCGAGGCATGTAATTTTCTACAGTCGTCCCAATCGAGA
>JBEKGL010000139.1:0-8236 GCA_050012815.1 Thermoguttaceae bacterium | reverse complement strand
CGACGCGGAACTTGATGAAGTACGCATTCGACGCAATAAGTTTCAAGGTGATTGGAACTACGAAATCTACCCGCGTGTTTGACACCATTTCAGGTAGGTTATTGTCTTACAATGGCTTATCATCCAATCTGATTTTTTATTGATATTATTTCTGCCATTCGCGATTATAATTCTTTGGTCGTATATTTGTGCCATCATTGTGCTCATCAAGAATGGACCGCGGAAACTTGCCAGAGAAATCGTTCGTCGTGCGAAAGACCGAAGAACATATCAGTACAGCATCAGGTCACTGCTGATATTATTCGTAATTGTTGCTCTAATATGCAGTTGGTACAGACACCGGCTTAATATTCTCTATCAGGAACAGTGTTTAGTTTACGGTAAATGGAAGGTGCTCGATGAAATTACAGGAAAGCCCATATTGAAGAATGGTGCCGAACAAATAATAACACTCAACGAAGACAACTGCAAAATCTATCCGAATCACGAACCTAAATGGATGGATTTTTTCGACCATAACGGTACAAATGAATGTATCTATTGTTTTAAAGGTGAAATACTTCGCGTGGATGTTTCAGGACTAGGTGAGAAGCGTCCGGATTCCTTTTCAAGAGATGCTGAATTTGAGGTTAGCCCAGGAGTTTATGGAACGTGGGGTTTGGGAAAAGGAGTTGTAATTTTATTAGAACGAATTCCGGAAAAACAATCGCAAAAATAGCATAAATTCTGGGCAAATCCGCCCGGCACAAGTACCTGGGCTAAACGAAAGATGGATTGATAAATCGCCTTTGACCTTATGCTGCCGGCTGCCTAAAATATGAGTGTAATTTTACTTTTGTAATACAACTCGTATTATCCATAATTTTCTCTGGAGAATAGCCCATGATCCTTCAAGACATTCTTAGCACAAAGGGAAGCGCGGTACACACCACTCCTCCGGGAACCATGCTCGACGAGGTGGCGCGTACGCTTGTGGAGCGCCGGGTCGGCTCCTTGCTGGTGGTTCGGCAAGGGCCCTCGGGCCAACAGGAATTACTGGGCATCGTCACCGAACGCGACATTCTTTACCACTGCGCAAAAAGCAACCAGCCACTGGCCGCGGTGGGCGTGACCATGGTAATGAGTTCGCCGCTTATCACCGCTTCGCCCGGCGACAGTATCGATCAGGCGATGGGCCTGATGACCGACAAACGAATCCGCCACTTGCCGGTCCTTGAGCAAGGCCGCTTGACCGGCATTATTTCCATCGGCGACCTGGTCAAAGCCCAGCACGACAACCTGGCCATGGAAAACCGCTTTATGAAGGACTATATAAGAAGCTAACTCGGAACGCAGAACGCAGAACGCTACAAAAGAAAATTTCGATGAATCTAAAAGATAAAATGGACTTGGTTGAGCGAACTACCAATTATGCCTTGCGAATAATTCATTTATACACGGCAATTCCAAAAAATATCGTTGGCAAAGTCATAGGTAAACAACTGTTAAGAAGCGGCACTTCTGTAGGAGCGCAATATCGGGAGGCACGCCGATCTCGATCGGCGGTGGAATTTGTCAGTAAACTAGGCATCGGTTTACAGGAATTGGAGGAAACCGGCTATTGGCTTGAATTACTTGCCAAATCGAAAGTTATTCCAGCCAAACGCTTATCTGATCTCCGAGAAGAAACAAATGAACTAATCGCAATTTTTGTTTCATCAGCCAATACAGCCAAATTAAAAAGAAAGACAGGATAGATTTTCTTCTGCGTTCTGCGTTCTGCATTCTGCGTTTAAACGACATATTTTTCCACTTTTCTCCGATCTATCTCCACACCCAGTCCCGGCCCTTGCGGAACTGTGATCATGCCGTCGGTCAGTTCCAAGGGGTCTTTAAGCACGGAGTCGCTCAGTTGGTGCAAAGCGCATTCCTGACAGCCCGAGAACGCCGCCGTTGCCGCGGCCAGGTGCAGCATGGCGGCAGTGCCGGGCCCCAGCGAAGGGCGGCCGCCCAGCAGCGCCCGCGTCGTTGCGGCGCCGGCAATGGCCGCGCATTGCCGGGCGGGCGCAATGCCGCCGATCTGCTCGAAGTCCACCACGAGGTATTTTCCAGCCCCGCAGCGCACCGCGGCCAGCACGTCGGAGGGCGAATGGAGCGCCCGCCAAACGCCCAAGGGCACGGATGTCTGCCGACCCAGCGAAGCCAGGGGATAAAGCTCGCGGGTATTCAAGGGATCAAGGAAGAACTCCAAATCGGCGTATTCCAATTCGGCGCACAGATCGCGGGCGATTTGCGGACTGTATTGGGCCTGCCCGTCCAGGCGGAGTCGCACCCCATCGCCCACGTTTTCGCGCACCGCGGCCAGGACGTGTAAATCGTTTTCCGCGCGGCCGCTCGAGGCGATTACCTGGTTGTGAAAACCTTGCGCGGCCAGTTCTCGGGCGATTTTGCCTACCCGATCCGGGTGTCCGCCCGGCAAACGGACGGCCACCGGAATCCGCCGCCGGTAAATGCCTCCGAATAAGTTATATAACGGCTGCCGAACCACCTTGCCCGCCAGGTCCCAAAAGGCCATCTCCACCGCCGAGCGCAGGTTGGGAGCGGACAAGATATCGAGGGTGTGCAACTCCTCGATGTCGAAAATGTCTCGCCCTTTGAGCACGGCCATAAGCGCGTTTTGCCGCCCAGGCAGATCTGATTTCTGCCAATTGCTCGACGCCTCTCCCCAACCTTCAATCCCCGAATCAGTTACCAATCGCACCAGCAGCGAACGTACGGTCTGTTTCAATTCTTCAAGCCGAATGGCAACCAAAAACAGTTCCAAATCGTTGATCTTCATATAATAGTGGGGTGGTCAGTGGACAATGGCACTAAGTTTGTATTGACATAAATCGAGTCCTCGATGACATAAGTCTTTTCGCAAAAAGGACTTTATCAGGAGGACTCGAAAGATGTTCAGCACGAACGAAGGTGTAATATATGGGATCAAATTCGTCAACAGGATTTCCGATTGTTTTGGCAAATCCAAGCCAATCATGCGTTTTTCGGCATCCGCCTGCGTCGCGGCGTAAAGCCGAAGAAAAAACGCTTGTTGGGACCGAACGATTCGCTTGTGGAGTGGCGGAAGCCCGCAAAAAAGTCGCGAATACGTTGCCCGCCGCAGGATCCGCCCGATTTGCCCAAGTCGCTTTCGTTGCGGATAATCCGCTATCAAATCCGCGGATTTCGGCCCAGCGGCGTGGTAACCAACGTACTCGATCCGAAGGTCATTTCCCGGGAGGAATGGGTGCGGATGGCCACCGTGAACGAAGCGGGCCGGGTCTTGGAGCCGGGCTTGTATCATCGCCGTTGGGAAATAGAAACGATGTTTTGCAAATTGAAAGTTCGGCAAGAAATGGCGCGTTCGCCGCAAAGTCGCACCGCGGAGGGCCTTGCCTTCGAAGTGGCGGGCCACGTGCTTCTGTACTTGCTCGTCCGCCGGCTGATCTTCGAAGCCGCACAGGAACATGGCGTGCCACCGCTGCGGATCAGTTTCACGCAGGCTCTGCGCGAACTGGACGTTATCCGCCATGCGTTGCTGCTGTCCGATCCGCAACGCGTCCGCCGCGTTCTGCTGCCTCGATTGCTGTGGAGAATTGCTCAACATCTAGTTCCTCTACGTCCCGGCCGCCACTGCCCACGGCCTGTCGACAAATACAAAAAAAAGAAGTATCGTCAAACGACTAAATTACTTACAAAACAAACTTAGCCATTGCCCACTGACCACTATTCCCTATTCCCTATCCCCTGTCCGCTCAGCGCTGTCGGCTATTTCGTACACCCGATAACGTCTAACCGTTTTATACGGCAGGCCGGCAAGTTCCGCATATCGATAGGCTTGGTCGCCGCGCTGTTCGGGCAAGACAATAACCGTGCCGGGTGGAACTTCAGTCGGCTGATCGTAGAAAATCATTCCGATTTGCTTCTCTTTCAATCGCAAACGCAGGGCCGGATCAAGATAAAACACCAGTGACCCAAGACGCTCTTCGGCCACCAGCAGGCGTACCGGAATCCGGCCGGCTTGGTTGAAATACTCGGCCAATCCCCGGGCGGTGAAGTTTTCGGCCACTTGCGGCACGATCAACGTCAAAGCCGCGACGAATTGCAGGGCCGTGGATAGAGTGGATGCGGCCAGCATCGCCCGCCATTGCTGTTTTTTCAAAAATATAAGCGGGATCAAAGCCGCCAGTCCCACCAGGCACGCGACAATCCAAACTGTCCGGGAAAAATCAACCGCAAATACCTTATGCACGACGAAAACCGCCAGCGGCAAAACGATCGGGCCGCTTAACGAGGAAAAAAAGAATGTACGCAGCAGCGATCGCCGCGGGTTCTCCGCAAGCGTGTTATCGAGCAATCTTGCCCAACCAACGGCCGCCAACACCGCCACGGCCGGGAACACGGGCCAGATATACGTGGCCAGTTTCGAGTGCGCGGCCGAAAGCAAAACCGTGCATCCTATCAACCAGCAAAACAACAGCGCCATGCCGCCGTGATCAGTCCCCTCTCCCTTTGGGAGGCTGCCGTGATCAGTCCCCTCTCCGGGCACCGTGCCAGCGGTCGGGAGAGGGTTAGGGTGAGGGCTGTTTTGATATCTGTTATCGTTTTTCTCTATCTCATTGCCTTTTTGCACGCGCCGGCCCAGTGCGTCGCGAATAGCGACCGGCAGATAACCGATCCACGGCAATCCGCCGCCGAAAAGAATCGGCAGATAATACCACCACGGCGCCTCGCCGTGCAATTGCGTGGGGGTGGCAAAACCCAGAATATGACGCTGAATGAAATAATATCGCAAAAACCCGGGGTGTTCGATCTCCACGGCGATAAACCACGGCGCGGCGACAATCGCGGCAATTATTAGCGCCGCCAAGCCGCGCAAACAAACGCCCACGCTCAACCGCCGAGCAACAAGCAGGTAACCGCCGTATGCCGTGGCAACCAGGGCCGCGCCGATCAGGCCCTTGGCGAGCATCGTCAAACCCAGCATGAAACCGGCCGCCGCCACAAAGCCCGCCGCGGCCGGCTTTGATCGGGCCCGCTGCGATTCCCATAAAAAAAGTATGGTCAGATTAATACATGGAATTAGTGCCACGTCGTGCGACGCGGCTTGGGTCAGGGCCACGGGCAGAATCATGGTGCCGTAAAAAATACCCGACACCCAACCGGCCGTGCGCCCGAACATCCGCCAACCGACCAGGCCCGTGGTGACCGCCCCCAACAAGCCGAACATCAAACCCGGCAATCGTACGGCCGCCTCGTTCATGCCGAACAAACGCAGAGACAAAGCCTGACACCAAAAAAATAAAATCGGCTTGTCTAAAAAAGGTTCGCCAAGAAAATGCGGCGTAAACCAATCCCCCTGCTCGACCATCTCCTGGGCGATCGAGGCATGAAGCCCTTCGTCCGGATCGAGCAGCGGAAAATGAACCGTAAGCGGAAAGACAAACACGATTCCCGCCAGCGCCGCCGCCAGTGCGAACAGCCACCTGTCATTAGAATCAGGCATTTTTAAAGGGCATTTTTCCGCAATTTGCAATTTGCAATTTGCATTTTTCAATTTGCAATGGATTATTTCATAAGTTCCCGGCAGATCGCCTCGGCCATTTCGCGGGTGCCCACGGCCGTGGGATCGTTGCGGTCGGCCTTCATGTCATAGGTCACGTACTTGCCCTCGGCGATAACGGCCGCGACCGCGGCTTCCAGCCGGTCGGCGGCCGCGGTTTCGTTCAAGTGCCGCAACATGAGCATGGCCGAAAGGATCATTGCCGTGGGGTTGACCTTGTTCAGCCCTTTATACTTGGGCGCGCTGCCGTGGGTGGCCTCGAAGATGGCGCAATCCTTGCCGATGTTCGCACCGGGCGCTACGCCCAATCCGCCCACCAATCCGGCGGCCAGGTCGGAGAGGATGTCGCCATACAGATTGGGCAGCACGATCACGTCGTACAGTTCGGGCTTTTGCACCAATTGCATGCACATGTTGTCAACGATGCGATCCTCGAACTGGATATCCGGAAATTCGGCCGCCACCTTCCGTGCCACGGCCAAAAACAGCCCGTCGGTGAATTTCATGATGTTCGCCTTGTGTACGGCCGTCACCTTCTTACGCTTGTTCGCCCGGACGTACTCGAAGGCGTAGCGCACGATCCGCTGGGTTCCGGAAACGCTAATGGGCTTGATCGAAATGCCGGTCTCGTCGCGCGGGGTCTTGATCCGCCGATCGGTCGAAACCTTGTTGATATACTCGATCAATTCGGCGGTGGCCGGCTTGCCCGACTCGAATTCCACGCCCGCATAAAGGTCTTCGGTGTTCTCGCGAACGAGGACCAGGTCCACTTCAGACTCGCTAAAAAAAGTCCGCACGCCGGGATAGTACTTACAAGGCCTCAGACAGACGTATAGATCGAATTCATGCCGCAAATGCACGTTGATGCTGCGAAAGCCCGTGCCCACCGGCGTGGTAATCGGGGCCTTAAGTGCGCAGCGGGTGCGGCGGATGCTGGCCAAAGTGGCCTCGGGCAAGGGGGTCCCGCAGGTTTGCATCACATCTACGCCGGCTTGTTGCACGTCCCAATTGATCTTCACCCCGGTCGCATCCACGCACTGCCGCGCCGCTTTAGCCAGTTCCGGACCGGTGCCATCTCCCAAAATCAAGGTAACATCATGTGCCATAAGCAATTCCGCCTGCAAAAGGGGTCAATAATAATATGTGCAAAGCACCAGGGTATCAGATGATCTGCCCATGGTCAATTAAAGACAGAGAATTCATACCCCCCACTAACAAGGAGATAGTAGCGGGAGAAGAAATTTTTGGAATCCCGCAGCCGCAGATTGCATCTATAATGAAGGTGGTGCAGAAGAAATACAATTTCGGAACAAAACCCCATGTCCGGTGGAATTGCAACCCCCCCATCGTTGCCGCAATCGCCGACTCCTCCAGTTCAGCCGGTTGTCCCCCAGGAGTCGCCGCTGACGGTCTTGATCCAAGACCGGATACGCAAAACCCGGCGACAGGTTAAAGGGATTGATATTATCGCTGTCCTGTTGACCTTGATCCTAGGCGCGCTTGTGTACCTTTTCGCGGCGGCGCTAGCGGACCATTGGCTCGTGAGGGGCGGTTTTGGATTTTGGGGGCGTTTTTTGCTTTGGGCGATTCTGATTTCCGCCGCAGGGTTGTACTTTGTCAAATACCTCTGGCCCGCGCTGGTCTTGAGCATCAATCCCGTATTCGCGGCGCAGACCATCGAGCAGTGCAAGCCGACCTTGAAAAACAGTTTGATAAACTTTCTCCTCCTGCGCGGCCGGCAAAGCAATTTGGCCCCGGTGATTTATCAGGCCCTTGAGCAGCGCGCGGCATCCGATTTGAAAGATGTGCACATCGAAACCGCCGTCGATCGCCGGCCCGTTTTGCGTCTTAGTTATTTGCTGCTTGCCGCGGTGGGCGTCATCTGTTTGTATTTGGCTATATCGCCGAAAAGCCCCATAACTTCAGCCAGACGGATTCTCTGGCCCTGGTCCGGTGTCCTCGCTCCAACCCGGGTGACTATCGAAAACGTGCAGCCCGGAGATACCGCGGTTTTTCACGGCGATTTCATCACGGTTTCGGCCGACGTGATGGGACTGAACCAAGGAGAGACCGTGCTCCTGCACTACAGCACCGCCGACGGCGAAATGCTCGATCAGGTCATTCCCATGACCGAGGAAAACAGCGCTTATCGCCGCCAGGCAAAATTGCCCCCGGACACCCGCGGCCTTCAGCAGGACTACAGCTATTTTATCACCGCCGGCGATTGTAAAACGGCGACTTATCACATCCAAACGCAGATTTCCCCGTTCATCGACGTCGACATGATCGATTATCATTATCCGCCCTACACCGGCATTCCCGACCGCTCGGTCCGGCGGCAGGGCGACGTCAAGGCCATCGAAGGCACGCAAATAACCGTCCACGCCACGGCCAATCAGCCCATCGAGCGGGCGGAAATAGATTTTTCCGGCACCGGCATGCCCGGCATCAGGATGGACGTCCGGGATCGCGCGGCCACGGGCCAATTCACCCTGCGCATGCTTCCCGAAGACCCCACCCGAGCGGAACACGATTCTTATCAACTCCGCTTCACGGATATTAACCATCGCAAAAATCGCCGGCCGATCCGCTATAACATCGAAGTCTTCCGCGACCTGGAAGTGCAAATCGTCGAGCCGCAAAAAGATGAAACAA
>JBEKGL010000138.1:0-8284 GCA_050012815.1 Thermoguttaceae bacterium | reverse complement strand
ACCACGCCCAAGGAAACGCTGGAAAGCACTCCGGCTAAAAAAGCATAGCGGAGAAAGGGAATATTCGGATCGAAAAGAGCCTGGAAAAAATCGGCCATATTATAAGTTATCGGTTTTCAGTTATCGGTTTTCAGTTTACGGTTCATTGTAATCAACTGGAAATGAATTGTGGATCATGGTCGCGAAGCCGCAAGCGGCTGCATTGTTTAATTCATCATTCATAATTCAACATTCATCATTATTTTCCAGGTGTTCGCCGTGCCGGACCATGCGCACATGACCTCCGTAAAGATCGCTTATCACTTGGCCGGTGACCTCCTTGGTGGCGTGAACCACGACGCGGCGATTTACGCATATTACTTTTTCCACCAGATTGGAAACTACTCCCAAATCGTGGGTGACCATGAGAATGGCCATGCGGCGGTTCAATTTGCGGAGCAGTTCCCAGAGGCGCGATTCCACCAAGGTATCAATGTTCGACGTGGGCTCGTCCAAGAGCAGCAAATCGGGCCGGCTGCAAAGCGCCCGGGCCACCAGAACCCGCTGGCGTTGTCCGCCGGAAAGCGAGGCGAACAGCAGGGTGCGAAACTCGGCCATCTCGACTTGTTCCAGGGCCTCCAACGCCGCTTGCCGATCTTCGCGATTGTGCCAGCCGAAAAAACCGCCAATGCCGCGCCGTCCAAGCCGTCCCATCAGCACGATGTCCATTGCGGTGACGGGAAATTGGGGATCGTAAAGCACGTGCTGCGGCATATAGCCCGCCTTTACCCTGGCATGGCGCGGAGCGCGGCTGAACACGCGAATCTCCCCGGCCTGGGGCGTCAACAGCCCGAGGATCAGTTTCACCAGCGTTGTTTTGCCGCCGCCGTTGGGGCCTACAATGCACATCGATTCCAATCGGCCGACGTCAAAGCTCACGTCCTCCAATACCGGCGCGTGGCCGTAGGAAAAAGAAACATTGCGTAGCGATACAACGGGTTCGTCGGGCATCGGATTCATTCCAAACCTAGTTCCCACGCTCCGGCTATCTTAATCTCGTTCCCACGCTCCGGCGTGGGAACGGGAAATTTCTCCCGAAGCAAGCTCCGGGGCTAAACATTATTTATTCTCGTTCCCACGCTCCGGCGTGGGAACGGGAAATACACTAATGATCCGTGTGGGATTCTTCGAACGATTTTTCAATTTTATCGGCTATGTCCTGCAAATTGGCGGGTATATCTTTTTCCATATCGTTTATGGGCACTATCCGGCCGCCGATGGCGTCGGCCACGGTCCGTGCGCTATGGGGATCGAATTGCGGTTGGACGAATATGACCCGCGCGCCTTCGGACTTGGCTTTTTGCACCAGGTCGCGAAGTTGTTTGGGCGAGGGCTGTTTGCCCTCGGCTTCGATGGCCTCTTGCCGCAGATGATAACAATCGCCGAAATATCCGAACGCCGGATGAAACACGTAAAACGATTTTCCCGCGTATGGTTTTAGCTCCCGGCGGATTTTACCGTCCACGGCGTCCAGTTCCCGGTGCAATTGCGCAAGATTTGCCTTGAAAAATGCGCCATCGCCGGGATCGATCTTTTCCAAGGCCGCAGCGACGTTGGCCGCCATTGTTTTCACAAGCGGCGGCGATAGCCACACGTGCGGGTCCAGGCCGTCGGGCGAATCGCCGTGCGAGTGCTCGTTGTCCTGCCGGGCGTCGCCGGCGGCGCGCTGCCCGGAAATGCGCCGTTTTTCGATGCCTTCGGCGGCGTCCACCACTATCATCTGAGGATGAGCAGCAAGGATTTTTTCCAAAAGTTGATTCTCGAAGGGCATGCCCGTCTTGAAAAACAACTTCGCCTTGCCCAGGGCTTGGATTTGTCTTGGCGCCGGCTCGAAGGTGTGCGGATCCTGGCCCGGCTGAATGAATGTATCAATGTGGAGACGATCTCCGCCGATTCGCTCGACCAGATAAGCCGCGGGCGGAATGCCGGCGAACACCTCGATGGGTTCCGCCGCCGGAATTTTCGCAGCGGCAAACAAAAATATCGTCGTAATAAAAATATTCCGAATCATCCAAAATCCTTCCCATCCCTTGGCGACTCATCCGTATCGCCGTGCGCCACGCACACAAGATGCACGGCGTGGCAATCTTCGCATTCTTCCAAGGCGTGATTTTTGGCAAAGGTCTCCCAGTGCTTGTGTTGGTCGGGGGTGAGAATGCCCGACCCTTTGCACAAGGGGCAAACGCTATCCAAGGCCGACAGAATCGCCGAACGGATAAATTCCGAGCGATTCTCGATCCCCCGCATGGCGTCCCAAAGCGGCAGGTCGACTTTGAATGTGACGATTTCTCGTTTTCTTTTTGCCGGCATGGAAGTATAAGTTTTCAGTTATCGGTTTACAGTCAACAGTTTCCAGCAAGCGATCAGCAGTAGGGCTATTGATACTCAGGTTTTTAATGTCGTGGGGCAGATTGCCAATCTGCCCAAAAAGCAGGTTTGGCAACCTGCTCCACAGGCGACATTCATTACCTGAGAATCAAAAGTCCACGGGGGATGATAATACATTGTATTACCGGCCTGTAATTTGACAATCCCCCCCCCTCAGGGTCTCCCGGAAAGAAATCAAAGTTGGGTAAGACACTACCGCTGAAATCAAGAAACGCGTTGCGATTCTCGATTCCGGGGAACTGCCGGCCGGATTGAAGAAATTGGCCGCCAAGCCCTCATCCTGATCCACGCCCGATCGCTGCGCGGTGCCCGGAAAGGGGTCGGGCTTTTGGTGGCGATAAAACAAGCGCGACCAATGGTCGCGGCTTTACAGTGCGGGACGGATTTCAAATCCGTCTTACTCGGCCAAAAACTCCCGGCACAAGTACCGGGGCTAAACGACCATCCATCGCCCGCCATCCGCCGCCATACGCTCACCGTCCACTGACCACTGTCCGCTGTCCACTTATTAATTCACTCCAATGCCTTGCTGGAATCTTTTATGGCGTCGGCGATGAGGATCGCCTTGTGGCCTTTAAAGGCGCCGGGCGAGGCGTGGAATTTGGGAATGCCTTCGAGCAAAACCACCAGCGGGCTGTGGATGTCATTGGCCGTGGTGATAATGTCGCCCACGCGCAGACTCAGCAGTTCGCTGGCGGTAATCCGCGTGTGCGACAAACGGACGTTTAGCTCCACCTGCGACGTGCACACGGTGCGGCTGATCTGTTCCACGCTTTCGGGAGTGGATTGGCGGTGGCCGTAAGTGACCCAGGTATTGGCCGACAGTTTGCCGCCGATCCGCTCGATGGAGTTGTAAGGGATGCAAAGATTCATCATCCCGCGCAGGTCGCCTATTGTAATCTCGAAACTGACCAGCACCACGACTTCGTTGGGCGGCACGATCTGCACCAGTTGCGGGTTGCTCTCCACCTGCACCACCGAGAGTTTCAAATCGAGCACGTTCTCCCAGGCGTGGCGCAGTTCCTGGAGAAACAGCCCGGTGATCCGCGACACCAGGCGCAATTCTATTTCCGTCAGGGGCCGGCGGGCCAGAGCGCCGATCTCCCGGCCTCCGCCGAGCATGCGGTCGATGATGGGATAAAGAATCGAGGGATTGATGTCGAGAATCAGGTTGCCTTCCAGCGGTTCGGCCTTTAGCAAGTTGAAGCAAGTCGGATTTTCCAGGCTGAACACGAATTCGCTGTAGGTAAGCTGATCGACGCTGGTGAGCTTCACCTCCACGATACTCCGCAACAGGGCGGAAAGCGCCGCGCCGAAGTTGCGTCCGAAGCCCTCGTGCATGGTGTGCAGCGCGCGCATTTGCTCTTTGCCCACGCGTTCGGGACGTTTAAAGTCGTAGGTAACAACCTTATCGCGAAACCCGGACGGAGTGCGCGCGGCGCCGCGATACTCGCCGGCCGGCGATGGCGCCGCGGCGGCCTGTTCCCGCCCGCCGGAGGTCATCGCGCTAAGCAGGTTTTCCACTTCCATTTGGCTAAGAACGTCGCCGGACATAGATTTAAGTGGGCAGTAAACTGCCCACCCCTCATTAACAGTTATCAGTTTAGAGTTTTAAGTTATTCACTAATTCCGCACCTGTCCGCTTCCGTAAACGACGTATTTATAACTGGTCAATTCGTTGATTCCGCATGGGCCGCGGGCGTGGAATTTATCGGTGCTGATGCCGATTTCGGCCCCCAGTCCAAACTCGCCGCCGTCGTTGAACCGCGTGCTGGCGTTGATCATAACCGCCGAGCTATCGACCCGGGCCGCGAAAACCCGGGCCGCGTCCAGATCGCGGGTTACGATGGCGTCGGTATGCCGCGAACCGTAGCGATTGATGTGCTCGATGGCGGCCTCGAGCGACTCGACCACCTTGACCGAAATGATCGGCCCGAGATATTCCTGGCGATAATCGTCTTCGGTGGCCGGCTTGGCTTGCGGCAGCAGTCGCCGGGTGGTTTCATCGCCGCGAAGTTCAATGCCGCGGTCCGCAAGGGCCTTTCCCACGCGGGGCAAAAGCGCGCCGGCCGCGTCGGCGTGGACCAATAGCGACTCGGCGGCGTTGCACACGCCCATGCGCTGGCATTTGGCGTTGACCACGATTTTTTCGGCCATATCCGCCTCGGCCGATTTGTCCAGATACACGTGGCAATTGCCGGCAAAGTGTTTGATTACCGGCATTTTGGCCTCTTCGCTCACGCGGCGGATAAGGCTCTCGCCGCCGCGGGGAATACAAAGGTCAATGTATTGCGGCATGCGCAGCAAATGCCCCACCGCCTCGCGGTCGGCGGTTTCCAGCAGTTGGATCGCATCGGCGGGCAGCTTGGCGTCGGCGGCGGCTTCGGCCAGGATTTCGGCTATTGCCATGTTCGAATGAATGGCTTCCTTGCCGCCCCTAAGAATAACCGCGTTGCCCGCCTTCACGCATAACGAAGCGGCGTCGGCAGTGACGTTCGGGCGCGATTCGTAGATAAAAAATATCACCCCCAAAGGCACGCGGACTTTTTGCACCTCCAAACCGTTGGGCCGGATCGACGATGAAATGATCTCGCCTATTGGCTCTGGCAACTGGGCCACTTCTTCCAAGGCCTTGGCCATGGCGGCGATCCGCTCGGGCGTAAGACGCAGACGATCGACGGCCGCCTCGGACAGTCCGTACTCGGACGCCTTGCCGATGTCGATTCGATTGGCCTCGGCCAAGGCCGGCGATCGTTCGGCGAGCAATCGAGCGCAGCGGTTGAGCCAATCGCGTTTTTGGGCCCCGGTTGCTAAGACCAATTCCTCCGCCGCCTGCTTGGCGCGCTTAGCCACGTTCAAACAGTATTCGTACAGATTGTTCGATTCGCTGCTTGCCATACAAGTAAGCCGGAAAAACGATCAAGACAAGGGCGGCCGTGAAAATTCCGCCCGGGAAGTATCTCTTAACAGGCCCTGGAAGTCAACGGCGATTTGCCCAGCGGCGGGTGAGATATTGTTTCCATAACTGGTTGCGGCGCCGGTAGTTATGGATATTTGTCGAGTATCGAGAAAAGAATATCAGATTTGTGTTTAGCCCAGGCGCTCGAGCATGGGGAATTTACCCCAAAAACTCACGGCACAAGTGCCGCGGCTAAACTAACAGCCCGCCGCAGGCCTCGAACAACAGCAGGGCGTTGCGCACTGCTTCGACGTCATGAACGCGGAGAATTTGCACGCCTTGCCGGGCCAGGGCCAAGGCCGCGCCGATGGTGCCCGGCAGCGAGTCGGCCACAGTCGTTTGATCGATGAAACGTTTCCGGGAATGGCCTATCAATATGGGACAATCCAGGGAGTGAAATCGCCAGGCATTGGACAACAAGGCGAAGTTATGCTCCCTGGTCTTGCCGAAGCCGATGCCCGGATCCAGGGCGATCCGCGCAGGCTCGACGCCGGCGGCAGTAAGTGCGTCGCGCCGCAGGCGAAGGAATTGCAGCACCTCGGCCACGACGTCCTCGTAGAGCGGGTTCTCTTGCATTGTTTGCGGATCGCCTTGCTTATGCATCGCGCAAACGCCGCATCCACTGGAAACGGCCAGATCGAGCATCTTTGTATCGGCGAAGGCCGTAATGTCGTTAATCACCTCAGCGCCGGCGATCAGGGCCTCTTCGGCCACGCCGGATTCAAACGTATCGATCGAAACGGGCAACGAGGAAATCCGGCAGAGCGTGCTTACCACCGGCATTACCCGGTCGAGTTCTTCCTGGACGCTAATGCGCTTAGCGCCGGGCCGGGTGCTTTGGCCGCCGATGTCGAGGATGTCGGCCCCGGCGCCGGCCAATTTCAAACCGTGCTCGACGGCCTTATCCGGGTCCAAATACTTTCCGCCGTCGGAAAAACTGTCGGGCGTGACGTTGATGATGCCCATCAGCAGCGGAATCCGCCCTATAAACAATGTTTTACTGCGAAGTTTCCAGCGGTCCGATACTTTCAGGTCGGCGGGAATCATTTAAAGGATGAAGGATAAAGGATGAAAACAAAAGGCTGTAGGCTGGAGGAATGAAAACTGATAACTGAAAACTTGATAAAAACCGCTTGCGGTTTCGCACTATCCACTGTCCACTATCCACTAGTTTACCACGGTTTTTCCATTAGGGAAACAATCTGCGTGGCTATGCGCTGGATGGCCTCTTGCTGGGCGGTTTCGACGGATTGGCCGACCTCGGGCACGATGTTGCCGGTGCCTTGAACATCGATAAGTTCGGAGGGCAGCGGCACGGCCGGGGATTCGCGGAGCAAACGGCCCTGCCGATCGGTCCAAGCCACCTTTACATGCATATTCACCTGTATTTCCCGTGGGTCGCCCACGCGCGAACCGATTAAAACTTCCTTTCCTTCCCCGACTATGCGACCGGAAAGGACGCTGTCGGCATTGGGATCGGATACGACCTTAAAGGGCGTTTTCAGTTCGATTTCTTTCATCACGGCTTCGGTGAGCCTTTCGCCCAGGTTGCGGCGGAAACTGACCGACTCGAACATGGGCACGTAGACCGTGTGAATTTCCGTGGGGTAGAGCGTTTGGTTGCCGACATGGTAACTGGCGCAGCCGGTTATCAGCGCCATTGCCGGCAGACAGGCAAAAAGCAACGGCACGCACGAATTTTCGATTTGGATCCGCATATTTTGATTATTTACCCGATGGGAACAAACCAGTCAGCCATTTGAAGTAGTTTGTCGGCACGTCGGGCAGGCCCTTGATGGCGTCGAGCCTTGCCCGGGCATCCTTGGCTCGATCGGTGGAAGGATATTTCTGGATGAGATCTTGATAATAAATCCGCGCCGAGCCGTAATACTTATGGTCTTCGTAGTATTGGGCCATGGCGTAATCGCGGTTGGCCTTTTCTTCGAGGATCTGCCTTCGGGCCTTGGCCACGCGGTCTTTTTCCTGTCCCAGTTGGGCGCCGTATTGAGTCAACGTTTGATCGGCGATGTCGCCCGCCTCGTTCAAGGCGGTGGGATCATAGAACTTGCCGCGGTATATCCGCATTTTGGCTTGCAGCCCCAAAAGATAAGCGTTCTTTTGGAATTCGCTGTTGGGATATTCCTTCCTGAGCAGATCGAAATCGGCCGCCGCGCTTTCGAACTCGCCGCGTTGGAAATAAGCTATCGCGGTGGCCATCACGCTATCGTCGGCCAAGGGGCCCGTGGGATCGTACAAACGCACGTTTTGAAAGGCCGCAACTGCATAGCCGAAGGTATCGAACATGGGCCGGCCGTTGTCGGTGAAATTGGGCGTAATCGAATACTTGTGTTGATAAGTGTCCAATCGTTCCCAGTAGCGTCCTATGGCGAATTCGCGTTGCACGGCCACGTCCAGATGCCGCGAATTGTTGTATTTTTTCAACAAGAGGCTAAAGGTGTCGTGGGCCTTGGGATATTGGTCGGCGAAAAATCGGCTCTCGCCGAGCATGAACAAGGCGTCTTCTTCCAGCGGGGTGTCGGGCCAGCGATCGGCGGCGGTGTTGAATTTATCCGCCGCTTCGGCGTATTTCTTTTGCCGGAACAAGTCCTGGCCTTCTTTAAAAGCCGCCCGGGCTGTGTTTTCGTTGGGACCGTTGCCCGTGGCTTTTTTTATGCTCTTCCACACGTTCTCAGGCGCTAGTTTGGACCAGAAATCTTCGTCCTTGCCCTTCATCGGATCGGTCATGGACGCCGGAGTGGGCGGAGGATCGCCCAGCACTTGCGGCGGCGCGGTGGCCGTCTGCGGCTGCGGAGGCAGCACCGACACGGGATATTTGCCCGAGTCGTCTTCGCCGATCGGTTCCGCCGCCACCGTGCCCACTACCGCCGAAGCCGGAAA
>JBEKGL010000137.1:0-8331 GCA_050012815.1 Thermoguttaceae bacterium | reverse complement strand
CGGAGACGTCCGGCAGGCGGAATCAGAAGAGCCGCAATTTTTTTGCTCGTCTTTATGTGAGTAACATTTTAGTACACTTAGGAGAAGCAATGCCATGAGAATCAAACTTGTTTATCTTTTTGCGTTCGGAATCCTTTGCATTCTGAACGCACCGGCCATGGCCGTAATCAACGGCCCGTACACAGTCGATGCCGACACCATGCATTTGTGGCACTTGGATGAAACCACTACTCCGGCGGTGGATCAAGCCCATTACACCTACACCAGCAGTTTCACACCAACTAAAGATGCTAACCAGCCCATGAATGTTCTTTTCGGAACGTCGCCCAGCAATCTTGCCACGTTGGGAAATGCTTCCTATACGGGCTTTGGCACCTGCGTGGACACCTCTAACACGGTTGGAAATGCACTTACGGTTATTTTCCCGACAACTTCCAACCAACCCAGTCTTTGCGCACTTACGCCGGCTAATGGCACGGCCGATAACGTCGACCACACGTTCGACAATCCAACCACCCATGCGTTTACGATGGAAGCGCTTGTTAAGATCAGCTTTGATCCCACTAAAAATTGGTTCTCGCCCATGGAAATTATCTCGGGCGAAGGCGATGCCAGCGACAGCAGCGACCGTTCCTGGCAGTTCCGCATCCAACCAAATTCCGCCGCAGCAACAACACCGTGGGTATTGCGTTTCCAGAAGGTTAGCGGATTCGGCTCACCAGGTGGAAGCACGGCCAATTGGAACCTCGATGCCAATATTCCCACGACAGGTCTCGATGCCATCGTGCAGGGCGGGTGGTATCACGTCGCGGTCACATACAATGGCAGTCTGACTGATACAAGTGCCATGAAACTATATTGGACTGCTTTGGATGATACAAGCGCTATCCAAGCCAATCAGATTGGCAGCGGGTTGCCCAACGGCTGGTTGCGCGAACAGGATTGCGATCTTGCCATCGGCGACGAAATGCGTGACTTCAACGACGAGACCGAACCGTTCATCGGCTCGATTGACGAAGTCCGCATCAGCGACATAGCTCGCGGAGCGGACCAGATGATGATTGTTCCCGAACCCGCCACTGCCGTCATGGCACTGCTTGGCGTCTTCGGCATGGGCCTGCTCTGGCTGCGTAAGCGCCGTTAAATGTAAAAACACTCAAGTAGGACGAGTTTCAAACTCGTTCTATAATGGACGGGTATAATACCAGTCCTACCATACGCGGCATGTGAAATTCATCGTGCCGGCGGGCAACACCCGCCGGCACGGTTTTTATTAATCTTGCCTTTTGCATTTAGCCCGCCGTGAATGTACGGAATGTTATCGGGCATCTGGAAACAGTGAAATTTTCCCCGGTGCATTTACACGGAGCTAATTATTATTTGGCAAAACGGCGTTCCGTATATGTTCTACCAACATACCGGCAAAATATCGTTTTACCAAAATTCACTCGGGCTGTATAATAAATGATGATGTATTCCCAGTTTCCGCCTGGAAACGCTTAATACCATCGCTTAGCCCATAATCCACAGTCACTCAGCAACCTTATGGATGGTAGCACCATGACATTCAAACTCCGGCTTTCCTTAGTCCTCTTTTTGTTGACGTTTTTATCAATCGGCGGATTCGCTGATTTGCCAACTCCCGCCTATGGCGACGCCGCGTACGTTACATGGTCTGCTGTTAGCTCGTCCACCGGTGCCTACGGAAACGGCATCGACACCGTCTCCTTCCGCAACAACGCGATTTACATGGTCGGAAACTATCAATTCGTAGCTTACTACAATAACGATTCAACCCCCCACGTCACTCTTGCACGCCGCGATATTAACACAAACACGTGGACAAACATCTCGACGGCCTATACCGCCGACACCGTCACGGACGATCACGACGTGATCAGTTTCGGCATCGATGTCAACGGCACAATGCATATGTCCTGGGGCATGCACAACGGCAGCTCGCTTCATTACGCTACGTCAACCGCGTCGGTACTCGGCAGTTCATTTTCGCCCACATTTTCCACTACCACAATCACAATCCCCAACACTGCCAGCGAATATGGCAATTCGACGACTTATCCCGAGTTTTACAATTTGTCGAACGGCGGTTTGATGTTCACATATCGCACAGGCGCGTCGGGCGACGGCGACGCCATGTATAGCCTATACAATCCGACTACTCATACTTGGTCCAGTTCCCCGACAAAGCTGATCGATGGCACGACCGGCTCCTACAACTCAAATGCCTATACGAATAACCTGGTTTTCGATAGCCAAGGACGCATTCAGATGTCTTGGGTATGGCGGGAAACAAGCGATTTCCAAAGCAACCACGATATTATGTATGCCTATGCTACGAATGAAACCCTAACGACCTGGAAGCAAATGAGCGGTTCAACCCAAACCGTGCCCATCACACAAGGCAACGATGCCGTTATCAAGTCCATCAGCCAAGGATCTTCTTTAATCAATCAATGCAGCATGACCGTGGACGCTAACAACAACCCGATCATCGCCACATATTGGGCTCCGACCACAAGTACACGGCAATATATGCTGGAGTATTATAACGGAACGAATTGGCAAACCTCGCAGATCTCCAATCGTACCGTATCTGACGCCAAAATTACAAATAATGACGCCCTGCGCATCCGCGAGGTAGGGCGCCCGATTGTATTGGTGGACGCGGACGGGCGGATAGTGGTCGTTACCCGGTCCAACGATCAAAATAACGTGGTAACCGCGTATTACAGCACGAACAAGACAACCTGGAATCTCGTGAATCTAACAACGGTGGATTCCGGACGCTACGAACCGATATACGACGAGGTGCGCTGGAAACGGGACAATATCTTGAGTCTTTTCTACGAGCCGGCCTTTGCCGATAGCAGCGGCAACCGAACTACACAATCGCAAAACGGGGTACAGATCTCAGTTCTGGAATGGAACTCGCTCCGCTATTTAAGGAATAACATCGTTGTCGATTGGGCGGGCGGCAATGCCTCCGGTGCAACAAACTGGGGCCTGACGGCAAACTGGACTAACAACGCACTCCCGCCGGATGGAAAATGGACCAGTGTCCGTTTTGGCAACGAATCTTCCGCCAACAACGTGGTGGATATGGTCTCTGCCGGACGAACTGTCGGCAACATCACTTTTACCGCCAGCACAAGCACCACCATTCAAAGCACGGGCGGATACAGCCTCACCCTCGATAATTCCGGGAGCGATTCCACGATTGCCTTGGCCGGAACCCATACCATCGCCGTACCCGTGCTCATGGATAACGACGTGAACGTCTCCGGCACGGGCACGCTCAATTTATCCGGCGGCATCTCCGGCAACTACGCCTTGGACGTACTAAGCGGCAACGTCACCGCCAAAAGCGTGGCAGTAAGCACGCTCACCATCGGCAGCGGCGTGACGTTTACCATTCAAGCCATTGCAGGCGGCCCGCTGAGCGGCAATCTCACCCCTGTTCCCGAACCCTCCGCCCTTGTGCTTTTGGCCGTCGGCGCGTTGTTCGCCGCGGGCTATGCTCGGCTGCGCCGGCCTTGATTGCGGATTAGATTCCCGTTTTTTTATTCGCCAAACGCCCGGCTATGCGTGGCTGTAACAGTTTGGACCTGGCTGGTCCAGTCGGCTTTAGCGCATTGAAAATCATGTGCCGGACAGTAAGCGCAATCGCCGCGGCCGCCTTCTTGTGGACGGATGACGTGTACTCGCCGAACCTCGACCGTGGTTTCCAGGCCGGAAGGATCGTAAGAAATCGTATGCGATACAGCCTCGTTTTCCACGGCCATTATCACATACCAGGTGGTGGATGGATTATCCAGGCATTGCCGGTTCAGACCGCGGATGGTATCTTCCGCCTGCTGGTAGGATAACCATTCACCCCCTTGCCGCCCTTGCGATTGCCACACGCAATTGGGCACGTCCAGGGGCGTTTTCGGTTCCCAGCCGTCGGGCCACCAGATGGCGGTCACTTTGTAAGTAAGCGGCGTGCAAAGCCGTGCCGCGGGCCAGACGCGGCCCAGGCTGCCAGGTTCGACCACTACCGCCCAGCGCCCGCGACGCAGGGCCTCGTCGCTCTGGTTGTGCTCGATCGCCCGAGCCACCGCCTCAAAAAGATCGTCCCACTGCCCCAGCACCGCCACCGGACCGTCCAGTTCCAGCGGTACATCGTCCGGGCAGGCCGGTTTCCAATCCAAAGGCCGGGAAATTATCGCCGCCTGATATTGTCCCATGTCGCGTCCCTTTCCAAAAAGACTACCAAAAATACTATCACGCAGGGGCGATAGTGGCAAGTGATAGGAGATCGGTGAACTTGCTTCTGAGCCATGAGTGGATGTATGCTGTCCCTGGAATCGAAAGCGGCAAGAGCATGGCGCTGATGACGACGTTGGTGTCAAACACCACACGCAAGTCAGTCGTCATTCAGCATCGACTCCAAACCGTCCGGCGTAAGCCCGCGCGCGGTGGCATTTTTGCCGATCTCGTCCATGACGGCCTGAAGAGATTTTCGCGCAATAGGCGAAAGGGTCAGGTCTCGCAAGCGAAGATCGAGCAGCAATTGGATTTTGCGCTGATCTTCCGGCGAGACTTGCTTAAAGGCCCTTGCCGCTTCTTCGCTAACTTGAATGGTGAGATTGGCTGTGGCCATAAAAATACGTCCTTCCTTTACAGACTAACTCCATGTATAAGTTTACCCCCATAATCTACTCTAGTCAACCACCGGTAGAACGCATGTGGGCGGCCATGTTTAGCGGCTGGTGGCTAGAGGGGTAAAGATGGGCGTTGTAATAGAGAGGCCCGCGACAAACGGTTCTTGCTCCTGTCTTCAAACATGCCAACGCTCCGCGTGGAGCATGGCACCCGCGTCAATAGTGCCATGCAGCCAACCTGGCAAAATCGCTAAATTATGTCAAGAGTTATGTATGCTGTCCCCGGAATTCTGTCCGACGCGCCGTTATCGCCCCTTCCTCTTCGGCTTCGCCGCCGCCACCAGCGGGACTGTGATCTTTTCATAGAGGGCGAAGAGGTATTCGACGCGGTGGCGGTCGCTGGGGAACGCTTCGGACCGGTAACAGCGATCCACGACGCGGTCGAGGGCTTGATGGGCTTTGAGCAGCGGGGCCGGCATCGTCAACGGGTCATAGAGATCGGCCAGCGTCGAGGTCGGGTACTTCGCCCGCGCGTCTAACACCGCCTGCGCCGCCGCTTCCACCCTCGCCCGCTGCTTTGCCGTCACCGCCTCCGGCCATGGGTAGTTGTTGTAAACGACGGAAACGGAATACTGGTAATCGCTCTTCATCCGACCACAAACCTGTCGCATCCACGCCATGTGCATTGTGGAAGAGATTACACCGAAGTCATAAACACTTGCCTCAGGTACAACCAGTGCGCTCCCATTCGCTATCACGCACGGAGCGACAAAACCAATAGGAAGGTAGATGCGGCGCTCTGATGAAACCTTTGGGATAATCAAGTATTTGGTGATCGGTTGCCGGATTTCCCCAAAGAGTGAAGGACTCTTGGCAATTTCCAAAGTCCTCGCCTTGGAACTCTGCTCGCGGAACTCCTTCACCCGTTGGAGCCTAGCCACAACCTCTGGCCATAAGCGGATTTGCTCAGGCCCAGCGTCCACTAGCCAAAGGCACCATCGATCTAGTCCGTTGATGAATTCGCGTCCCCCAACGAACTTCCGGATGAAAGGCTTAATATCGGGATGTGTCGTGAGTAGTTGGTCCTTCTCTTGAGTCGAGAGAAGCAGATGGCCGTCATCTGTGGCCTCGCTGCCTTTCATCATTTTGGGTGCGCAAAAGGAAAGAGGACGACTCCGTGTGGTCACGGCAAGGTCGTTGCCCTCTACAAGGTAAGGGTTGATGTTGCGAACCAATGTCACAGTTGCTTCTTCGCCGACGTATTCAAAGAGGCGTTTGGACGCACTATCTTTGATTACCGAAAAACCAATAATCACGACATGGACATGTGCTTTCCCTCTGGCTTCACTAGTCCACGGAAAGGTTCGGTGCGCGAACTTTATGCTGATGCCGAACCGGTCAAAGAGAGTTTTCCAGAAAAGTCCGACCTGTTCTCCTTGTGTGATGGAATTGGTCGAAACGAATGCGCAACGAATCTGTGTCCCTTGAATGTACTCTGCGGCCTTACGGTACCATGCGCATACATAGTCGAGAATCCGGAGGCCTTTTACGCCAGCCCAAACGCCATCAACGTCCTCACGTTGTTGATCTGTCTTTTCTTTTGCTCCGACAAACGGCGGGTTGCCGAGGACGTAGGAGCACTCGCCGGGCGGAATGACTTTGCGCCAGTCCATGCGCAGTGCGTTGCCGACATGGATGTGCGGCGAGGCGCGTAACGGCAGGCGGATCACGAGTTGCGAGAACGCCTGCGAGAGTGCGACGTTGGCTTGATGGTCGGTCAGCCAGAGCGCGACCTCCGCGATACGGGCCGGGAATTCCTCGATCTCGATGCCGTAGAACTGGTGGACGTCGAGTTTGGATAGCCGGTTCACGTCGTCGAGCGACATTTCGCGCTGGCGGCCGCGAAGCTTTACAAGGACTTCGAGTTCCAGCTTGCGGAGTTCGCGGTAGGTAAGGACGAGGAAGTTGCCGCAGCCGCACGCGGGATCGAAGAACCGGAGATTGGCCATCTTGTCGTGAAACTCTTGCAGTCGCGCGGTGCGGCGTGTGGAGCGGTCGGCTTTGATCGTCTCAAACTCGGCGCGGAGTTCGTCGAGGAACAGGGAGCGGATGAGTTTGAGGATGTTCTTTTCCGCCGTGTAGTGCGCGCCGATCTGCCGGCGTTCCTTACTGTCCATGACGGCTTGGAAGAGCGAGCCGAACACGGCGGGGGAGATAGTTTCCCAGCGGAAACCGCAGCAGGCGAGTAGGCCGTTGCGCATGTCGGTGTTGAAATCGGCAAATTCGAGACGCTCAGCGAATAGTTCGCCGTTGACGTAAGGGAACTGGTTGAGTTCTTCGTCGAGGTTGCGTTGGCGTTGCGCGGTGTCGGTGTTGAGGACGCGAAAAAGTTGTTCAAGCCGGACGCCGAGATCGGAGCCGTCTTCGGCGGTGCGGTCGCGGAGAAACAATTCAAAGGCTTTCTGGGGGAAGATGCCGTTATCCTCGGCAAAGAGGCAGAAGAGGATGCGAACAAGAAAGCGCTTGAGTTCGTGCCCGGTATAGCCGCCCATTTCCAAGGCGTCGTGCAGATCGCACATGAGTTGCGTGGCTTCGAGATTCGCGGGGTCTTCGGGGTTGAGCCGATGTTGGGTGTAGCCGGCGATGAAGGCAAAATGGCGAATGAATTTGTGAAAGTCGGCAAGCGGGAATTCGACGCTCGGCGGCAGACGGTTGAACAGAGGAGCGTCGGGGTCTTGTTCTGGTTCAAGATCGTGGAGGGCGATGCGTACGAAATCCGAGACGATCAGCCAGCGGGGAATCTCGCGGTCGCGCCCGGTATCCTTGAGGCCGCGGATGTAGGCCATGCCTTGCGCGTGCGCCTTTCCCAAATCCTCGCCGGCGGACTTGTGTTCCACGAGCAGGCGGCCCGGCCAGAACAGATCAATGAAGCCCCAATCGCCGGTAAGCTTTCTGACCGGCTCCTCGAAGGTGGCAACCGTGCGGCGGCGGACGCCGAAGACGTTGAAAAACTCATTCCAGAAGGTTTGGCGTTCGGCGGCTTCGCGGGTAACGCCTCTCCAGTCTTTGCTAAAGACAATGGCGCGGTGGCGAATCTCGTTCCATGACAGTGGCATGATGCCAAGTATACCAATGCGAGTCGGTCGGTGCAAGTTCCCCTTCGCCTAACCGATTCGCGATTGAATGCCGGTACGCTTGCGCCGCGTTTCAACTCCGGCCACGGCCTGCTTGACGCCCGTTTAATTCCGGGGAATTCCGGAATTTCGGGGACCGCATACATAATTATTGAGAGATCTGTATCTGGAATTTACGGAGTTTGACGCCTTCCTTTTACCTTCCCGTTCATTCTTCCGCCGCCCGCCCTTCTTCTTCCTTTTTTTCCTGGTCGGAATGTATGGTTATTTCCGAACCGATTTGATCGGGCGAGGGCAGCACGGCGGGAATTTCCAGAATAAATCGGGCGCCGCGCCCGGGTTCGCTGTGGACTTGAATCTGGCCGCCGTGTTCGCGGAGGATTTTTTGGCTTACGGGCAAACCCAATCCGGTGCCACGGCTCTTTTTTGAAGATACGAACGGGCTGAAAAGAAAGTCCATTTGATCCACCGGAATGCCCGGCCCGTCGTCCTCCACGATGATCCTCGCTTTGGCGTTTTGGGCGTCGTACTCC
>JBEKGL010000136.1:0-8382 GCA_050012815.1 Thermoguttaceae bacterium | reverse complement strand
CGGTCGGCCCCGTCGCGGGTCATGGGCGCGATGGCCATGCGTATAACCGGCTCGGGCACGAACATCCCCTGCAACTGGCAATAGTGCGGTTCGGAGGCGTAGGTATCGCCGGATGCGCAATCCACGCCAAGCACGGCCACGATATCGCCGGCCGAGGCTTCGTCGATATCTTCGCGCTCGTCGGCGTGCATGCGTACAATCCGTCCAAAGCGTTCCTTGCGCCCAGAGCGTTGATTGTAGTAGCTTTCGCCCTTTTTAATGCTGCCTTGGTAGATCCGCATGAAGGTGAGCGTGCCATAAGGGTCCTCGACCATTTTAAACGCCATTGCCGCCATGGGCTTATCGGGATTGGGCGACAAGATGATTTCGTGGACGGGTTCTTTTTTGGAAAAGGCCTTGATTTCCGCGTCCAAAGGCGAGGGCAAAAGGCGAACCACCGCGTCTAAAAGCGGCTGCACGCCCTTGTTGCGATATGCCGATCCCAGGAAAACAGGCGTGAATTCCAACTCTGCCACCGCCAAACGAGTGACACTGTAAATCAACTCTTCGGGCACGGGCTTGTCGGCCAGGAGCAATTCCATAAGTTCGTCGCTATACATCGACAGGCTCTCGAGCATGTGCTGCCGGGCGGTCCGGGCTTCGGCCGCAAGTTCGGCCGGAATCGGTTCCTCGCGGACATTTTCGCCGCTGGCCCCGTCAAAGAAAATTGCCTTCCGGGAAGCAAGATCGATAACGCCCTGGAACTCGGTCTCGCGGCCGATGGGCAACTGCATCAAAACGGCGTCGCAACCGAGTTTTGCCCGCACTTGTTCGACGACCTTGTGCGGATCCGCGCCGACACGGTCCATTTTGTTGATAAACGCCAGGCGCGGGACATGATAGCGGCGCATCTGCCGGTCGATGGTAAGCGATTGGGCCTGTACGCCGCCGACCGCACAAAGCACCAGGATCGCCCCGTCCAGCACGCGAAGGCTGCGTTCCACCTCGACTGTGAAATCGACGTGGCCCGGGGTGTCGATCAAATTGATCACGGCATCGCCCCATTTGACAGTTGTGGCCGCGCTGGTGATGGTTATGCCGCGTTCCTTTTCCAGTTCCATGTGGTCCATGGTTGCTCCGCCGCCGTCGCCGTGCACTTCCTGCATGCGGTGAATGCGGCCGGTGTAGAACAAGATCCGCTCGGAAAGAGTGGTCTTGCCGGAGTCGATATGGGCCGAAATGCCGATATTACGTAGTTTTGCGATGTCCATGTCAATAAAGGTGGCAAGCGAACCCCCTGGTGGGTGAAGATCGGCCGTACAAGACCCATCCACTAGCACCCGCCGGCTGCCTTTAGCTACCCCGGCGAACGCATTGTCGAGCTAATTCGATATCTCAGGGGTACCTATGCAAAGGATTCAGGCGTGTAAATCACATTTAGGTAGCAAACAACTTATTTTACCAACAGATTGGTCAATAAGCAAGGATAGAAAAGAAGTTAAAAAACGTGCAATTAATCTCTAAGGTTCAGACGTAAGCGATTGACCCTTTGTCAAATCCTCTTTTGCCTTGTCCGACAAGCCTTTTTTTTCATAGGCCAGAGACCGAATGAAATAGGCCTTGGCAAATTTCGGATCGAGTCGGATGGATTCCGTGCAATCGGCAATGGCTTTGTCCCAATCGCCGTTCTGAAAGTACCCTTCGCCCCTATGGGAATAATTATAGGCTTTTTTCGGCTTAAGACGTATAACCTCGCTAAAGTCGGCAATTGCCTTGTCGAGTTGGCCTTTTTTCACATAGGCATCACCCCGGAAAAGGTACGCACTGACATAATGCGGATTGAGACGAATGGATTCGGTAAAATCTGAAATTGCCGTATCAAAATCCTGTACCATTATATAAGCAGAGCCCCGACTGCAATAAGCTCGGGCAAAATCCGGTTTAAGTCGGATAGCCTCGGTGCAGTCTGAGATGCACTCATGGAATTCGACTTTATGCCCATAACACTCTCCTCGATAGCAGTAAGCAGGTGCAAAATCCGGCGCGAGAATGGTTACCCTTGTATAATCGGCGATAGCCTTGTTGTAATCTTTATTTCTATAATGGCATCCGGCTCGATATAGATAGGCGTACACAATTTGCGGGTTAAGGCGGATTGTTTCATCAAAGTCGGCGATTGCCTTGTCAATGTCGCCGCTGTCGCCGTAAGCGCCGCCTCGCAAAAGGAATGCCACGGCATAATCCGGTTTGAGTTGGATTACCTTTGTATAGTCGGCGATTGCCTTGTCGAGGCGGCCTTTTTGCCTGTAAGAACGACCGCGGTTGAGATAAACGTGATAATTATCCTGTTTCAAACGGATGGATTCAGTATAACTTGAAATTGCTCCATCGTAATATCTGAGCATAAAGAAAACATCGCCCGCAAAGGAGTATGCCTTGGCTAGAACCTTGTCGAGGCGAATGGCTTTAAGAAAAGGGGTCTTGGCCGAGTCTTTATCCACTTTTTCAGAAACCGCGACTGCCGTGGCAGTGTCTGCTTTAAGGAAATTAACCGCGATCATCAAGGCAACAATAATCGCCATGCCGCAAAGTTTTTTTTGTTTCCCGATTTTCATGCGTATTGTTCCTTCTTTGATTAAAAGACGCTAAACTGACATGAAATGCTCTCTGGACACGGTGGGGAGCCATGATAAAATGATCGGGATCAGGAAACTGGACACCTTCAGGAAAAGAAAGGAAGTGCATAATGAAATTTTGCCTGTATCCAACTAATTCCTATCATAATGAAATATCAACTCGCGTCAACGGCCGTTTCTTTGCCTTTGGCGATTATAGGTCTTCAAACGATTCCCATTTGGCCGCACGATTAAAGACTGCTTTGTCCGGGATTCTGGTTCTGATCTTCTTTCTGTTTCTGCCGCCGTCGGCGGTTTACCTTTTCGGCGACGACAGTCAAACACCGGCGGAAACCGCCAAGCCCGATCTTGCCAAAGACCTGGTTGGCATGTGGACTCTTAAAGGAGAGGCGGAAAAAGACGTGTCGCCGCAGTCAGGGGATAAACGCGTAAAATTCTTTTCTAAAAAACATTGGAGCGTCACACAAATAAATCCCAAAACCGGTGATGTCGTATTTCATCACGGAGGCGTCTATTCCCTTGACGGCGACGATTATATCGAAACAGTCGAATATGCCAACAAAAGCACGAAATATCTTATCTCAAAAACCAGTAAATTTAAGATTAAGATCGAGGGAGATACCCTTACGCTGATCGGTATCGGAAATCCATGGACCGAGGTATGGAAACGGGCCGATTGAAACGGAATATAATATCCATATTAGCGGATTCCAGAAAAAATAGCCCGATACATTCCGTCAAATTGGGGGTATTGTTAACCGAACGTCCCGGTGGAAAATAAAAAAGTTGCTTGCACTTTTCACCGTGATCCGCATAAAATAAATAGTACAATAAAGAATTATTCATTCCTGAGCGTTTTACCCGGGGGTTTGTAATATGTGGTGGTGGACGGCTGGGATTGCGGTCTTGGTTTTTGCCTGGATCTGCCTGTGGCGGCCGATGCGGGCAATGTCCAGGGAAGTTCAATTCGCCAAGGCCAGGAAGTTTTTTCATGTGCAACGCGAGCGCCTGGAGGCCAAATTCATCCACCTGGCCTCAAAGCGAGCCAAACCGGAATCGCCCCGATGCTCGGACTGCACTTTTGCCGACGACGTTTCTTACGTCCGCAACCGCGCCACCGGCGAACTATCGGCGCTGGTGGCCATTGCACTTGCCATGGAAGATCCCGATTCCCCCGCCCGCAACAACGGCGACGCAGTGGGCAACCTTCAGCTTGGCACCGCGGTGTTCCGATTCGATCGCGATCATTGGGAGACCGACGGCCGGGCGATTCTGAACCTCAGCCCGTCCGAAGCGATTCGTTTCTACCGCAACGACATGGAAAAAGTGGGCGAAGAGCTTGCCCATCATTCTTAAGGTCGTAGGACATGGCCCAGAAACCGCTTGCGGTTTCGCGGTGTGCGCATACAAAACGGTTAATCCGCCAATTCGCGTTCGATTTGTTCCAGGGTTTTGCCTTTGGTTTCCGGCAGGCGTAAAAGGATAAAGACAAAGCCCGCCGCGCAAATCGCCGCGTAAATCCAAAAGGTGCATGCGGGGCCGAGGCGACTATTCAGGGTGGGAAAAGTGAGCGTGAGAATGAAGCACGCCGCCCATAGCGCGAAAACGCATACCGACATTGCCGCGCCGCGAATGCGATTGGGAAATATTTCGGAGATCACAACCCAGGTTATCGGGGCCAGCGACATGGCATAGCAGCCGATGGCCGCCAACACCAGCGCCAATACGTGAGTTCCCAGGTTGCCCGACATGAAGAACGCGCCCATTAACGTGTAAATTGCAACCAATCCAGCGGCACCGAACAGCATCAATATCTTGCGGCCGACGCGATCGACGAAGAAGATCGCCAGGACCGTGAAAATCAGGTTGATGGCGCCGATATAAACGATATTCAGCAATGCTTGCGAGACGTTGTAGCCCGCCGCGGAGAACACGTCCTTGGCGTAATAGAATATCACGTTGATGCCGCACCATTGCTGGAAAACCGCCAAAACAATCCCTATGGTTAGAATGTTCTTCATTCGCGTCTCGAGCAATTCGCGGAAATCGACGCGTTGGGTTTCGTTGACTAGAGTTTGCTCGATGTCCGCGATTGCCGACGCGGCGTAATCTTCACCGCCGAAAATGGTCAAAACATCCCTGGCCGCCTGCTTGCGGCCGTTGCGGGCAAGCCAACGCGGACTTTCCGGCACGAAAAAAATCGCCGCGAAAAATATCAAGGACGGGATCGCGGCGGCCGCGAACATCAAACGCCAGCCGCAAGTCTCGTTCCAGGAATGTAAACCCCAACCGGCCAACTTCAAATCCAATTCCTCGTATTGTATTTTAAGATTTTCCAAGGCGTGATTATTTTGCCATTGTTCGACTATCGCCGCGACAACCGTGTAGTTGAATTGCTCCGTCTTTGAGACGATATCCGCGGCTGCGGAAAACTCTTTTTCGAATCCGCCGCGTTTTTCGGCGGGAAGAAAACCAGCCAAGTGCCGCGACACTGCCTGCCGATCGAGTTCCTTGCCGGCCGGTTTATATAATTTGTCGAGCATCCCTCGATCCTCCGATTTGCCGAATTGCGCAATCGAATAATTGGCCGCTTGCGCGATTAGGATGCCTATTACGATGGTGAACTGATTCATGGAGACCAGACTCCCGCGGATTTTCGCGGGCGCGACTTCGGAAATGTACATCGGCGAAAGGTTCGAGGCCAAACCGATGGCCGTGCCGCCGGTAATTCTCCACAACACGAAAACAAGAAAACTTCCGGACCATGAGGTGCCCAGCGAGGATACCGTGAAAAGCAAGGCGGAGAGTATCAACAGGCGTTTGCGCCCGAAGCGGTCGCTTAAGCCGCCGGAGATCAAAGCCCCGATTAGACAACCGACCAGCGCGCAAGCCTTGGCCCAACCCTGCAACAACTCCGTATCGAGTTGGAACGATTTTTCATAGAAAATATCCGCCCCGCTGATAACTATCCAGTCATAACCGAACAGCAACCCGCCCATGGCCGCGATTAAAGAGATTGTCCATACATATTTCATGTTGAAAGAGTTTTTCATAAGAGCAGCGCCGACCCTTGATTGGATTGCGATGAAAACAGCAGGAACCCATTGTGGAATGCTTCAAATTTAGCAACATTTTGCTCCGGATAAAACAGGGGCGTGTCTCGACATTGTCGCTCCGGATTATTTTTCCGCAGATTCGGGCGGTTTCAGGCCCGCGATTTCCAGCGTCAATACCGCGTTGCCGTGGTCCAGATCGATCACGCGAATACGGTGATTGTTGGTGTCGGCCACGAATAGTTTGCCGCCGGCCGCGGACAGGCCCGAGGGATTGTTGAAGGCGGGCGGGTTTTCCGCATAATCGGCCTCTCCGCTCCCGGCCAGGGTTTGCGCGTCGCCGTGGATGGGATCGAGCACTTTGATTTTATTGTTGTAGGTGTCGGCGATGTAGAGTTTTCCTTCGCGATAGACAATTCCCAGCGGGTGCTGCAATTTGGCCTGGTATGCGGGGCCGTCCACGTCGCCAAAGGTGAACAACCTTGCCTCGCTCAGATGGGCCGTGCCGACCAGCGTTCGGACTTTTCTATTGCGGTCGAAGGGGACCGCGCGGATGGAACTGCCTTCGGCGTCGGCTACATAAAGCCATATCCCGTCCGAGGCCAGTCCGCTGGGCTGGGCAAAAGAAGCAAAGCCGGTTTGATACGCCTTGGGGGGCGCGAGCGGGCCGTCGATAATGTCTTCCACGCCGTTGCCCGCATAAACGCCGATGGAGCTTTCATCCATGGGCATTTTCCATATTTGGTGCGATCCGGCCATGGCAATGAGCAGATTGCCTTTTTGAATCCACAGTGCCCAAGGACTGTTTAACGCCGTTTTTCGGGGCTTTGCCGATCCGGCAAAGGGCGGCTCTTGCCGGCTTTGGCGTCCAGTGCCCGCAACGACGCTTACCTGTTTCTTCTCTAGATCGACTTTGCGGATCAAGTGGTTTTCGGTATCGGCCACAAAAAGCACGTCGCCGTTTAAGGCCATCCCCTGCGGTGAATTGAACCGGGCTTGGGCGTAGTCACCGTCGGACTGCCCTCGCCGGCCGTCGCCGATTGTATCCACAAGCGTTCCGTCGAGCCGGGCGATGATAATGCGATTATGACCGGAGTCGGCGATAAACAAGCGATTGCCCGCCTCGTCGGCCAACACCTTGCCCGGAAAACTCAGCGGCTTGGTGGCCGCCCGTTTGCTCTCGGGTTCGAATACCAGCGGCTTTTCATCGAGCAAACCCATTTTACGATAATGCGCCACCGCGGGTTTCAGCAAATTGTCGAGTTGCTCGAAAGTGACTTCGCCGCTACGGCCCCACACGGCGTATCCTTCCGGATCGATAAGCACCAGGCTGGGCCAGGCATTGATGTCAAAACTTTTCCACACGGCAAAGTCTGAATCATTGATCACCGGATGTTCCACGCCGTAACGGAGCACTGCCTGGGCGATGATTTTGGTGTTCTTTTCTTCCTGGAACTTGGCGGAATGGACGCCGATGACGACCAGGTTGTTGGGCCAGGCGGCCTCGATTTTCTTCAGCTCGGGAATGATGTGCATGCAGTTGATGCAGCCCAAGGTCCAAAAATCCAAGAGCACGAACTTGCCCCGGAGTTGATCGAGTTTAATCGGCCCCGCGGTGTTGATCCATGAATCGCCGCCTGGAAAAGGCTGCACCGCCAGGCGTTTGGGAAAGAAGGGCGCGGATGGTTCTTTGGCAGCCATGTAATTAGTATTCCCCAAGAAATATCCAAGGCATATCATCACGATAAAAATGTATTTTGCGCCTTGAAAGTTATAGATTCTACTCTGATTCTTGCTTTTGCCGAACACAAAAGTCATTTTCCAAGGCATGTCGCCTCCTTTTTATTAACTCAAACATTAAATGTGGATGAACTTTTCTCAAACCCCGTAGATGAACTTTTCTCTAGCCTCATGAATGAACTTTCCTCTAGCTTCATGAATGAACTTTCTTCTAGCCTCATGAATGAACTTTCCTCTAGCCTCATGAATGAACTTTCCTCTAGCCCAGGCGTTTACGCCTGGGATTAGGGGAACTCCACCATCTCTTTCATGCAGCCCCTTTAGGGGCGGCTGAAGCCAGGACTGGATGAACCCCGTAAACGGGGTTGACATTTAATAGCAACGTCCTTCGGCTCCAGGCGTAAACGCCTGGGCTAGAGAAAAGAATATCCCTAACCTCAGGTGTAATCGCCTGGGCTAGTTAAAAATCACATTCAAAGTTTTATTACGGGCCACGCTTTTTCAGTTTTATTTAATAAGTCTTAACGCTATTACGCCCTTGCCGTGCATGTCGCAATCGGCCCGAAATGAGGCCGCCATTGGGCCGCCAATTTGCACCCGGCCACGTCCAGTAGATTTTGCTCGCGGGGAGTTATCGGTTTGAATTTTTCGACCCTGGCTATGTTTTTTCGCAGTTGGTCGGCGTCGTAAACGCCGATATTCGCGGTTGTCACGCCCGGCAGATTCAAAACATAACGAACGGCCGATTCAAGATATTCCTCGGGCATTTGAGGAACTGGTTTTTGTCCGATGTGGGCGCCGAGTCCGCCGCGCACGCCGCCAAATACCTTCATGGCCACAACGCCCAGATTATGATCTCGGGCCAAGGGCAGTATTTTTTCCTCGAAGGCGTAGATATGGCGGTCGACGAAATTCAAGACCATCATGATTACGTCGATCTGGTCCGTGCGGATATAGGCTGGATAACGCTCTCT
>JBEKGL010000135.1:0-8413 GCA_050012815.1 Thermoguttaceae bacterium | reverse complement strand
CGAGACGTTCCCGCCTACGTTTTGTTGGATTGCTCCGCGAGCATGGCGATCGGCAATCCGCCGAAGTTTCGGTTGGCCCGCGTCGTCGTGGCGATAGCGGCATATCAAGCGTTGGCGGATGGGCGACGATGCGGCCTGTCGGCGTTCGCCGGCCGAGTCGTATCCGATCTGCCGGCCGTCCGCGGTTTGTCGCGCATCGGTCGGGTTTTGCGATTCCTCGAAAATCTTTCGCCGCAAGGCAACGAGACCGACTTGGCCCAGACGGCCGAAGATTTTGTCCGCCGCTATCAGCCGCACGGCACGGTGACGGTGATTACCGACTGCCACGATCGGACCGGATATGCGCGAGGGCTGCAAATTCTCGCCGCCCGAGGCTACAAACCGAAATTGGTGCATCTTTACGCCCTGTGCGAGGCCGATCCCGGTCTGCTGGGTGACGTGGAACTGTTCGATGTCGAAAGCCAGCGAATCCGGCGGGTCGTCGTCACCGAGCGGACGGCGGCCCGATACCGGCAACACTTCAACCGGTTTTGCGATTCGGTCCGCGACGAGTGTTCGCGTTGCGGGATTGCGTGCCTGCAAGCAACCGGCGACGCTCCGGAGGACGACGTTCTGCAGAGTGTGCTTCGATCGGAGATTTCATTTTTATGATTTTCGCCCATCCCGACCAACTTTACTGGGGATTGCTTGCGATTCCGCTGGTGATTCTCGCCTGCGCGCGGCGTGTCGGGATGCGGCGCGAGCCGGTAGCGACCGACCGGATATGGGTGGAAGTTCTGGCCCAAGACCGCGTGCGATCGGCGTGGCTGCGATGGCGTCGCGAGGCGTCCTTGATTGTGCACTTGGCGATCCTCGCGTCGATCGTTCTCGCGTTGGCCGATCCGCTCCGCGAGCCGCCGCAGCGGATCGTGGCGGTGTTGGACAACTCCTCGGACGCGAACGCCGATGAAACCGCGCCAGCCCGGCTGGCCGCCACGAAACAGAAGGTCGGACGGTGGATTGCCAGCCTGCGCGACTGCGACGGCATGGCAATCGTCTCGACCGGCAGTCCGGCGATGGTCCGTTGCACGATGACCTGCCAGCGGCGGATACTCGATGATGCTTTGGAGGCCGTGCAGCCGATCCGGGGGCCGGCCTGTCGGGATTTTGCCCTCGATTTGGCCCGGCGGCTGTTGGACGACGCCACGGCCGGTCGAATCATTTGGGTCGGCGGCAACGATCACGGCGCAGGTACGGCCGAGGCAGATTTTCAGCCGCCCGGTCCGCCAATTTGGCCCTGGCTGGCGGGTTTGGCCGCGGCGCTGACGGCTGTCGAGTGGTGTCTTTATCAGCGGCGATGGATGGATTGAACGGATTGATTTTTATGAACGACGGCTCGTGGCAATGGGAAGTGATGCACCCGATGTGGCTGGCGGCGCTGGCGGCGGCGCTGCCGATGATCTATTACGCGCGTCGGAGCCTCGTGCGATTGCCCCCGTGGCGGCAGGCTGCGTCGCTTTGTGTGCGTCTTCTGCTTCTCGCGGCGTTGGTCGCCGCTCTGTGCGACATCCGGATGGTCGGCGTTCGTCGTAAGCCGTATATTGTCGCTGCCGTGGACCGAAGCGCCAGTATTTCGGCCGCGGCGCGTGATAAGGCAGACGCATTTCTCAATGAACTTGCCCAACATGCCGGCGGCGATCAGATGTCGCTACTGCCGTTTGCCGCCAAGCCCGGCGGTGGCGTGGGCAAAAACATTTCGCCCCCAGATCCGATGGGCACTGATCTTGCGGCGGCGGTTGCCATGGCCCGCGCGGCAATTCCTGCCCGCTATGTGCCGCGAATCGTATTGCTGACCGACGGCAACGAGACCAGTGGCGACCTTTGCGCCGCTGCCCAAGCCGCCGGTGTGCCGATTTCCGTCGTTCCGTTGCAGGGAAGTTCCGATGGCGAGGTCTACATTGCATCGGTTCAGGCGCCTAGCCAAGTTCGCGAGGGCGAGCCGTTCGCCGTGGACGTAGTGGTTTGGTCGGCATGCGAGAACGAATGCCGAGTCTGGCTGTATCGCGGCTCCGAACCTCTCGCTAATCGGCGCGTTCATCTTGCGGCGGGCGAGAACCGCGCCGGCTTCCGGCTGTCGCTTGTGGGCCAATCAGCCGGAACGCTCGCGGCCCGGGTCGAAGCCGTCGGCGATGTCACTCCCGAAAATAACGAGGCCGCCGTCACGGTGCATGTAACGCCGCCGCCCAGAGCACTGCTTGTTGCGAGTCGGCCAGGCTTGGTCGAGACGCTGGTTCGGTCGCTGTGCCGCAAGAACATTCGAACTGAGGTTCTCGCGCCCAATGCCCTCCCGGACCGCCCCGACCTCTTGCAAAACTACGACCTGCTGGTTCTCTCGAACGTGCCGGCGATTTCGCTGTCGCAGCGGCAAATGGAAGCAATCCAAAATTATGTCCGGCTCGGCGGCGGTTTGATTGTTCTCGGCGGCGACCATGCCTTGACGCCGGGTGGATATCGCAACACCGTGCTGGAAGAAATCCTTCCTCTCGTTTGCGAACCAAATGCCGACCGTCCGAAACCGACACTGGCGATGGTATTGGTATTGGATTGTTCCGGGTCGATGGAAGGCGAAAAGATGCGATTGGTGAAATTGGCGACTCGTCAAGCCGTGGAGGCGCTCGGCCCCCAGGATCAAGTGGGCATTCTGGCGTTCGATGAGCGCAGCCGCTGGATCAGCCCGCTTCAGCCCTGCACCGATAAAGAATCCGTTCTTCGCGACATTGACTCGGTCCAAGCCGGCGGCGGGACAAGGATGTATCCCGCCCTGGAACAAGCCTACTCGACGTTGCGCGAGACATCCGCGGATGTTAAGCACATTTTATTATTGACGGACGGCGTTTCGGAGCCGGGCGATTTTGCGTCGCTGGCCGAAAAAATTGCCGACGGCGCTATCGGCATGTCGATCGTGGGCCTCGGCGGCAAGGCCGATCGAAAACTGCTGCGCGAAATTGCGGAAAAGAGCAAAGGGCAATGCTGCTTCTGCGAAAATGCCGAGACGTTGCCGCGGATTTTCGCGTTGGAAACCCGCACCGCCGCCAAGGTCGGCATCACCGAAGCACCGTGCTTTGTCAGCGCCGTACAGGCCAATGAGTCTTTGGCCGGCATCGACTTCAACCGTGCGCCTGCGTTGCTGGGCCATGTGGAAACCCGGCTGAAGCCTGGGAGCCGGCTTTGCCTCGCATCCAAGAGCGGTGATCCGCTGCTAGCGACCTGCCGCTGCGGCGAAGGCCAGAGTGCCGCATTTACTTCGGACCTGGAAGGCCGATGGTCGGCCGCTTGGCTCCGCTGGGAGGGTTTTGGAGTTTTTTGGACACAATTGGCGCGATCGGTCATACGCCCCCCGCCCGCGATTCAGGCCGCACGCGGCGAGAGCATCTTGAACTACCCAAAAGAACTGTCTTTCCGCCCAACCAATGTGAAACTGCTACGATGGGTTGCTCAGGCCACAGGGGGAAGGTATGCGCCTGCGCCTGCCGATTTCCTCGTGACGGCCAAAGACGTTGTTCCTTGGACCGAGGCTATAGGACCATTTCTGTTGACCGTGGCTCTGCTGATCTTCCTGATCGCGTCAGGTCTAAAAACCTTTTCCGACGGAAAATGAAAAGTTGAAGTGAGTTGCGACAAGAATTTTGATGGAGCGTTGTCACTGACTTTTGAGGGGCGAAGATCGAAAAACTGTTGTGAGAAAGCAAGAGAGCAGTGGTGGTTTGGAAACAAGAGGGGAAAAAGTAAAATCAAGAAACGAAGCGAGCGGCGCCTCGTCGCGGAGTTGAAACGGTGAACCAAAGACGATTTCAGTCAAAAACAAGAACTACTATGCCACTTTCCGTTCGTAGTGTAAACGCCGGTTGAAAACCGTGGCGCGGAGGGGGACCTGGGTAACGGTCTAAAACCGTGGCGCTCATAACCAAACTGCACTTTCCTAAAAAATGCCCAACTCTCCTAGTTTCCAATTTGGGATGATTTCAATGTCTACTGAAAAACACTGGAAAGAGTAAAAAACACTATTGAAAAAGGGATTTCAGTGAATCGTTTGTCAAAATCACCCATCACAAGTCCTTATTCTTCAATGGGATACAAAATGATTTTTTCAGTCTATGGCCTAACACCCTGAATGAATGAAAAATCGCCTATGGCATGAAGGTAGCGGTGTTTTTCGTATGGAAAATTAGGTAACCTCGGCATTTTTTAGGAAAGTGCAGACCATAAGAAAAGCGTATGGATTTCGTACGCAAGAAGCAATCGAAATCGCTTTATATCACCAACTTGGCGACCTTCCCGAGCCGGAATTCACCCACGAATTCTGCTGAGGAGGCAAAAAATATATGCCCTGCTTGCCCCTCGTGACAGGCAGGGTTTTTCATGCCGCTTTTTCCATTTTCTCATCCACAATGATTGTCTGCTTCAATTGCCCTTCCTGATCGAAGACCTCAACCACGTTTTTTTCAGCCAGCCAAATTACCTCGTACCCGCCTGTACTGAACTTGCGGCCCACATAGCATCGGTCATGAAGCAATATGGTTTCGATGATAGGCTCAGTTGTCCCAAAAGAGTAAAACGCCGATGCGGCAATTTGGCGAATCTGGTCAATATTGATGTTTGACATGGTTTCGTCTCACCTCTGCCAGAATAGCCGCTATTTCGGCAAGGCTGCCTTGCTGATTTATTTCTTAACACCTTTCCCTGCAAAGCTTTCCTAATTTCCCTGCTTGTTCAGAACAACAAGCAATTGACATCCGTATAGTATTGTGTACAATGGTGCAGAGCCAAGGGTGAAGTTATGGAAAACCGCATTACAAACATTGTGGAAGAAGAGCGAAAAGACGCTCAACCTATCAGAGAAATCTTGGAAGAACTTTTTGCCCAGTATGAAATCCGCTTTCCTGGTGTCAGGATCGCCGTTGTGGAAACACCGGTAAATGCTATATGAGTCAGGAGGACTGCCATGCTCGTTCTCAGTCGCAAACCCGATGAAAGTATCGTGATTGATGGGCGAATTACTATTACTATCCTGGAAGTTAGGGGAAATAAAATCCGACTTGGAATCGAGGCCCCGAAAGAAATCCCCATCGTGCGAGAAGAACTGATTGGGGCGACTACGGTGACGGCGGCGTGATTATACCGTTCGCCCCGGATCTTTCTCAAACTCCTCCAATACCTTTTCCAAATACTTGACCATCTTTTCCCTGCAACGCCAGGGCTTTGTTTGGTCGGGCATCTTCCGCAACCAATGTTCATGGGGATCACCGCCACGTTCCTGGGCCAGCCTTAATGTGTTGGGCAACAGTTTCTTACCAAGGGTGTCAATGCACACTCGCATCTCGGAGAGTGAGGCAAATTGGAAGGTGAACCCTTCAACTTCCACGTAATAAACGGCATAGCCCTTGCCTGGGATTAAATTAGGGGCAGGGGGATTTAATACCTTCGAATCGGCATCGGATGGGACATGCACCCAAATAGTCATCGGGCCTTGAGTCCAATGTTCAGTGTACTCGATCCAGCGGCGTTTCATGGGATATATTCTATCATTGGCATTCTGATTTAGGTAGAATACCGTGGAATGGAAGGACTTCATTGATGAATTCACTATCAGGTCACTTACTAATCGCTCCAGTTATTGAAAGTGATCCTGATTTCATCAAGACTGTGATTTTTATCATTCAACATTCTGATCAGCAGGCCTTGGGAGTCGTGCTTAACCGTCCCAGCAGCAGAACGGTTGAAGATGCCTGGAAAGGTAAGCTAAATTGGAAATCTCGACAATGTATTTATTCGGGCGGTCCTGTCCCCGGCCCGCTTATGGCAGTTCACGCTTGCCAGCCGCTTGGGGAAATAGAAATCATGACTGGTGTCTATTATTCCGTGCGGAAAAAGCACATAGAACAGATTGCCGCCGGTTCCGATTTTCTTTGTAAGATCTTCGACGGCCATGCTGGTTGGGGACCGGGGCAACTCGAACAGTGGCTAGAAGAAAAAGCATTTCACGCTTTACCTGCAACATCAGAATGTGTTTTTGATATAGGGGATAATCTGTGGGAGAAAGCATTGGGGCAAGTTCAAGACAGATAGGTTGTAGCTTGGTGTTTTTAATTATCGCCGATTTCTTGGGGTAAATATTATCAAGAAAAAAATGCTTGACAAACAGATAATATCTGATAGGATTAAAATGAGTAGGACAGGAAAAATATGATTGGAGAGGAAGAGCCGATACGCCGGGTTCGAGGGCTGGTCCTAAAATAACGGACGGCATGAAACCGAGGTTGACGTACCGCCTCTCCCCGAGATGATATTTTTCCTTCAAGAAGAAGCCCGCATTCTTGAGCAGCGGGCTTCTTCGTTTTCTTGGAGGCTTTCCAATCACCTCTTTTCACGATCGTCGCCCGTGCGGTAGAATACGCCCATGCGAATCATATCCCTCCAATCCGGCAGCAATGGCAACTGCATCTATGTCGAGGCAGGCGGGATCAAGTTGTTATTCGATGCCGGAATCAGCTTCACCACATGAAAACCGTCCTCTTCCTCTGTTCCGCAAATTACTACCGCAGTCGATATGCCGAGCATTTCTTCAATTGGCACGCGGAAAGTAATGGATTACGTTGGCGAGCGAAATCCAAAGGCTTGGCAGTTGGACGTTGGGGAAATATCGGTCCTATTTCCAGATACGCAATCGAACGTTTAAATGAAATTGGCATTCCCATCAACGGCAATTCAAGATTCCCGCAGCAAGTCGCCGAAATTGACCTTTCAGATGCCTCTATTGTGATCGCTCTGAAAAAAGCGGAGCATCGAGAAATGCTCGAAGAGTCCTTCCCCGACTGGGCGGATCAGGTGGAATACTGGCACATAGATGACCTGGACTGTGCCGATCCCGAAGAGGCACTGCCTGTTTTGGAAAATGAAGTGCTGGGTTTGTTGGAAAGGCTGGAAAATGGTGGCTGTTCATAACCTGTCTGATGTGGTCAACATCTTGGGCCTAGACATCAAATGGCAGGCTTATTATGTGCGGTAAGATGGTCAGCGCCGTTACAAAAAACCAACAATCTCTTACCTCCACATCAACGACGACGAGCCAACAAAATCCAGCTAAGTCCCAGCAGTGCCGAGCCTAGAAACACGAGCGTGGACGGCTCGGGCACGGGCGTGAGCAAGAAGGCATGGTTCTGGCTGCCATTATAGCCATACCCCACGATTTGCCCGCTGTCGTTAATGTCCCGTGCATCCACCAACTTCCAGCCGGAGGACGGATCGATCAGGGTGTTCAAGTCGATCATCGTCGAGTCGCTGTAGAGGAAGGCGTGCTGAGCGCCGTATCCGTTGTTGTAGGCCGTGCCCACGACCTGCCCGCTGGCGTTGATGCCATAGGCTTCGCTTTGCGTTCGGTCGAGTGTGCCCAGGTCGGTCATCGTCGTGCCGCTGTAGAGAAAGGCGTGCTTTGCGTAGTCGCCGGTGGTGTAAGTCCAGCCCACGACCTGCCCGCTGTCGTTTATGCCATAGGCAATGCTGTATGTTCCGCCGAGTGTGCCAAGGTCGTTCATCGTCGTGCCATCGTAGAGGAAGGCATGATAAGCGTCCACGGTGTCGGCTTTGCCCACGACCTGCCCGCTGGCGTTGATGCCATAGGCTACGCTGTACGTTCCGCCGAGGGCGCCCAGGTCGTTCATCGTCGAGCCGCTGTAGAGGAAGGCGTGCGAAGCAGCGTCGCCGGTGGTATCGGCCACGCCCACGACCTGCCCGCTGTTGTTGATGCCAAAGGCTTCGCTGTACGTTCCGCCGAGTGTGCCCAGGTTGGTTACCGTCGAGCCGCTGTAGAGGAAGGCGTGCGAAGCAGCGTCGCCGGTGGTGAAGGCCCTGCCCACGACCTGCCCGTTGTCGTTGATGCCCCAGGCAAAGCTGTCCGATCCGACGAGTGTGCCCAGGTCGTTCATCGTCGAGCCGTTGTAAAAGAATGCATGAAAAGCGTTGCCGGTGGTGTAGACATAGCCCACGACCTGCCCGCTGGCGTTGATGCCATAGGCATAGCTGCCTGTTCCGCTGAGGGCGCCCAGGTCGGTGACATTGTATGTGGTTGCTAGTGAGACATTACAAACTAAGATGTAAATTATGAGTACGGCCGGAAAAAATACATGTCGGTTCATGGTGAGATCTCATCAGTTGTTACGGAGTTTTTTGGAATAAGTGGAAACGAGAGCAGAGCCAGAGTATCTCCGGCGTTTGCTTCATGGATCGGCTCGTTGCGAGCCATGTGAGAATGTACCCCAAGACACCCGGTTTCAGAGCGTTAGGCGATGAGATACGAACGCTGCCACTAATTAGAAATGTCATAAAAAGTTCGAACGCTGCCTCTTAATTAGTATATCTAAAAGAAACATCGACAATT
>JBEKGL010000134.1:0-8438 GCA_050012815.1 Thermoguttaceae bacterium | reverse complement strand
ATTCAATGAACCGTCTCACAAATCAGCACTCGTTTTGCACCGCAAATACAAAGCGTAACCCCTTACAATAAAACACCTTAAGTGATCGTTTTTGTTGTACGTCCAAACTTGGAACTACTGAAATTACAATTTAAATCTTAATCCTTCCACTTGCCAGCAACATCCATTCATAAAAAGTGGGCAGTGAACTGCCCACCCCCAATCCCTAATCCCCAATCCCCTACTTCTTATGTTCATCGCGGGCTTTTTTGAAGAACTCCAATTGCCTGGCTATCAGGCCGGAGTGGGGTTCCAGTTCCGCGGCGCGTTGTTGATGTTTGAGGGCGTTTTCGTAATCGCCCTTGGCGTAATACACGCGTGCCAGAGTATCGTATAAACCGCCGGTATCGGGTAAGAGTTCCAGGGATTTTTGCGAGTATTTCAAGGCTTCATCGAAGTCTCCCTCGGTGTTGGCGATGAGCCAGGCGAATTGATTGTAGAACTCGGCGTCATCCGGGTCGGCGGCGATCTGGGCCCGAATTTCCTCGGTCGCTTGACGAATTAGATCCATGATTTTTTTGTGATCTTCGGGAGTTTGATCGGGCATGCGGTAGCAGGCTATAAGCACGTCGATGTCTTCAGGCTCAAGGTCCAGGGCCTTTTTCAGACATTCGCGGCGCTTGGCCTGGTCGCCGGCGGTTTCCCAGTGACATGCCTGTAAAAAATACTTCCTCGCGCGGATTTCGGCAATTGTGCGGTCGATGATTTTATCGGCCGACATTTTGCGGAACAAGTAAAATCGTTGGAGGACCGAGGCGATGCGGCCGGGCAGAGCGACGTAAGTCTTCGCGTCCACCATATTGAGCATCGAATCCAACACGTTGGCTGCCCTCAGGTCCTGGCCTTGATCGTGAAACATTTCCGAAAGGCTCCATTGGGCGTTGATCCTGGTGATGTCGGTCGGGCGGCCCTGGGCAATGACGTATTCGAATTCGCGTTTTGCCCAATCGAACAATCCCCTCCTGGACAAAAAACGCTGCGCGATGAGGTACCGGTTGAAGAGTTTTATTTCCTCGCCGCCGCCGACCATATTGCGATATAAATTCATTAAACTCAGTGGAACGAAACGATCAAACAGTTTGAATTCATCCCGGCCCACGTTAAGCGCAAACGCCCGCTGCGCGGTTTTTTCGGCCTTTTCGGCGTCGCCTTGCTCTTTTTGGGCCTGGGCCAGGGTGTACATCAGCAGGGGTTCGCTTTCGAATTGCTGCGTAAAACGGGCGGCCAATTCGTCTGCCAAATTCCAGGCTTTTTGTGCCACCAGCCAATCCAGCAATTCGTATAGGGTTTCCAAGTCGCCTTTGTCTTCCAGATCGATCAGGCGGCGCATGGCGGTCACGGCCTCTTGGCTTTGTCCCTGTTTTTTCAGCCCCGCGACTTGATAACGGATCAAAACGCTTACAATTTCACGGCTGGTTTCCCCTGGCGAGCGCCGCAGCAGCGAGGTTTCGGCCTGGATTAGATCGTTCCATTGAGTTATGGATTGCGGCTCGTCGGCCAGGCGCAGCCAGGCAAGCATCCAGGAGGCCGACGTACGGTTGCTTTTTTCAAATAGCTTGCGGATGGTTTCCGCCTTGGGGCCTTTGGGCGGATCCGCGCCGGATGGAGATTGCAGAAGTTCGATCACGCCCAGTTTCGATAGCGCGTCCGATTTTTCGAATCGAACCAATCGGCACAGGGCCAAAAGGCCCTTGCCCTCGGGCATGACGGCCAAAGCTCGCATCCGCGCCAGGCGGGTATCGTCGCCCTGGCGTTCGTAATCCTTTAATAAGTTTTTCACTTCCGGCGGATCGTTTTTCGCCGTCCATTCGACGCGCATCAATCGCAGCAGATATTTCGCCCGGGAAGCAATTTCCAAATCGTCGTTGGCCGTGGCCGCCGTGAGTGCGTCGAAGGCCTCGAAGCTCAGGCGGGCCAATTCGTCTTGGGCGCGTTGGCGGACGTAATAGTCCTTGTCGCCCAACTGCTCGATCAATTTGTCGATCCGCTCTTGCCGGCCGGCATCCTCGGCCTTGGCATTGGGAGAATTTATTTTAGATTCTCCGGGCGAGGGCTTGGCGGACTGGGGTATCGAAGGCTGGACATCGGCTGCGCCGAGCGGATTGTCCGTCGCGGATATGATGATTCCCACCCAAAGCAGAGTGCGGACAAAGGCATGAAAAGCGGTTCTCATGTTCAAAATCATATCCATATACAGGGTTTTAAGCCATATCCCGCCGGTTTTGACCCTCTAGGATATTTTATATCGGTCCAGGGTGAAGTGATGCAAACTTGCAGCAAATTGCCCCCAAAAATCCGCATTAATGGTTTTTAATGGCGTTTCAAGGGATGGTGGGGATTGTGCCCCACAAAACACGTTGGCGGCCCCTTATTGCGGGACGAAAAATGAATGGTATAATTTAACGTTTTATTGTTTGGGGGCGTAGCTCAATTGGTTAGAGTACCGGACTGTCGATCCGGTGGTTGCGGGTTCGATTCCCGTCGCCCTCGCTTGCGTAAGATTTTGTGGCATAAGGGGTTGCGTCAAACGCGGCCCCTTTTTCTTTTTCTTATGTGATCGGTCTGTTTATACCTGAAAACCTTTCATCGGGTAATCTTCAGATTTGGCAATGCATTTTGAAGGTCTTGAATGCCGGCATCGGTCACTTTGGTATCTTTGAGATCGAGCGTTTCGAGATTTGTCAGTTCTGCGAGATGTGCCAGTCCGGCGTCGGAGGTGAGGATATGAATAAGGGTCAACGATTCGAGATAGGGCAATTCCTTAAGACAATTTAAATCATCATCGGTAATTAGATAGCCGCCCAGGGTCAAGGATCGAATGCGCGGAATTTCCTTGAGGCGCCGCAGACCAGCGCCGGTAATCGCGGTATTTGACAAATCCAGTTTTTGGATGCGGGGCGACGATACGAGGTAATTGAGACAATTGTCGGTGATTTGCGTGCCCCGGAGGCCCAAAGTGTGCAGTTGCTTCAAACTTATCAGGTGTGCCAGGCCGGCGTCGGTTATAAAGGTTTGATCTAGAACAATGACTTGGAGCCTGGAGAGTTTTTCAAGATATGCCAGTCCGGCGTCGTTGACGCGGGTGTTTCCGAGCGACAACTCCTGGAGTTTGGATAAATCTTTGAGGTGTTTCAGCCCGGCGCCGGTTATTTTGGTGTGATCCAGGTTTAGAAAATTCAGTTTCGTTAATCCTTCGATTCGTGCCAGACCTGCGTCGCTTACGCCAGTTCCGCCGAGGTCCAAAGTTTCGAGATTAGGCAAGGCTTCGAGGCAGTCCAGATCGGCGTCGGCGGTCGTGGGAGGGAGGGTTGCTTTTATTACATTGTCGAAGAAATCGTTTCCCAGCAGTTTTCGCAGGCTGGGAAACGCCCCCGGCGGAACCAGGCCTTGGTCGTCGTAGGCGACCTGCCCGCCCAATTCCCGGATTAGTGCCGCGGCTTCGCTCTGCCGGCGGGCTTGTTTGAGTTTTACGGAGAATAAGTTCGATCCGGCGCCTAAGATGAGAACGCACAACAGCAGAATTCCAAGGCGGTAATAATACCGGCGGAGTTTGGATCCCAGGGATTTTGGTTTTAGCACGGCGGAATATAATTCCTCTTCATCCGGGCTGAGAGGTATGCTGGGAAAAGATTTGGACTTCCGCCGGTAGAACATTTTTCGCCTCTTATTACAGTATATGTCGATTATAGCTTTATCAACAGCCCGCCGTGTATTCGCGGCGGATTAAAATTAAGGTTTCGTCAGACATTGCGGCAAGCGGGGCCATGATTTATGATAAGGCGAAAACGACGGAAAACGCTAATTTCCCGTCGGCAAGTGCGGTATTATCCTTGGGAAAAACGCAGTCTGATCGGGAAGTTGGGAGATAAGGAATTTGCCTGGAAACTTGTTGTGGCCTTGGATTGCCTTTGGGACGTTGGTGGCTGCGCTGTTGGCGCTGGACCTCACGGTATTCCACCGCCGCGACCGTGCTCCATCGCTTCGCGAAGCGGCGGGATGGACGGTTTTTTGGTGCGCCTTGGCGTTGGTCTTTAACATTCTCATCTGGTGGTGGCAGGATAAACTGTGGCCCGTGCAACAGCCGGGACATGAGCCGGCAGTCGAGTTTCTGACCGGATATATCGTCGAATGGGCGCTCTCGATGGACAATGTGTTCGTGTTCGCGGTGATCTTTCGCTTCTTTAATATACCGCTGAAATATCAATATCGGGTATTGTTCTGGGGGATTCTGGGGGCGATCATCTTGCGCCTGCTTTTCGTTGTTTTGGGTAGCGAATTGATTAAGCGATTCGATTGGGTATTGCCGCTGTTCGGGCTGTTTTTGGTTTATACGGCGTTCAAACTGGCCCTGCAAAAGGAGTGCGAAGTGGAGCCCGAGAAAAATATCTTCCTGCGCTTGGCGCGACGGTTTTTCAAGGTCTCGCGGGGCGACCATCGGGAACACGGCAATAGCTTCTTTGTTCGTGAAGGCGGGCGCTGGTGCTTTACGCCGCTGTTTTTAGTGCTCCTGGTGGTGGAAAGCACCGATGTATTGTTTGCCGTGGATAGCGTGCCGGCGATTTTCGGGATCAGCAAAGACGTATTCATCATCTATACCTCGAATATCTTCGCCATTCTGGGACTTAGGGCATTGTACTTTCTCCTGGCCGGGATGATGGAAATGTTCGAGTATTTGCACTACGGCCTGAGCGCAATACTGGGATTTGTGGGCCTAAACATGATTGCCGAATACTGGTTCCAGCCCGCGGCCGGTTATTTTGTCCCTACCTGGGGAAAACTGGCGATTATCGCCGTGCTGCTGGGCGCGTCGGTGGTGGTTTCGATAGTCGTGAAAAGGGGGCGAGGGAATAGGGATGAAGGATGAATAAAAAAACCGCTTGCGGTTTCGCGCCGTCAAAAAAACCGCTTGCGGTTTCGCGAATACATTCAAGTGGGCAGTAAACTGCCCACCCCTCACCGCTCACTTCTTAAGTGCGGGCCATTTTTCGGGCTTTTTCCAGGATGGCAGGGCGGGCGGCGTCCATTATTTCGCGAACGTCTTCATAGCGCATGGTCCGCTGCTGGAAGGTGCGTTTCTCGATAGCCCCTAAAAATCTGGCCTTAAACTCGGCCTGATTCGAGCCGTAAATGTGAAAACTATCGGCAATATGGCAGTATCGGCCGAGCGCTACCGCTTTGCCCGTCAGTTCGGATATGCGCGAGGCGATGTTCGATTGCAAACGCACCAGGGCGAACATGTTCATGAAGGCCGCCTTGTATGCGTCGTTGGATCGGAAGCGGACGTTCATGCTCAGTACCGGACGGGCGCCTTGATCTGTGATCCGGCACCAGACGCTTTGCAGGCAAGCCGGATCGTAGCAGGAGCCGTCTTCCCAGACTTTCCAGGTGATGGCCTGTGCGCGGCGGGTGTGCGACGTTTCGGCAAGTTTTTGACACAGGCGTTCGATCTGATCGATCGGCGGCAGCGTGGGCACTTCGTAGCGGAACAGGCGCTGATGATAAGTATATTCCCAGCGGGTGTCGTTGGGATCATTAGGGTCGCGAACGCAATGATCCTTTATGCCCTCGCAGACTTCCATGGCGTATTCTTCCAGTTCCTCAAAACCGCCGGGAAAATCGCGGTGGATCATGGGCTCGGCCAATGGCTCGAGCACGGTGAGAATCATCGTGGCGTCTTTGCTGGGGGGATCGTCGGGCTTGTCGTATTGGGTTTTGATGTCGCAGCCCGAGCGGAACAGCTCCAACAAGGCGTTTTCCCATGCCTGGGCAATGCAATCGCCTTGGGCCGTTAAGACCGGAATTCCATTCATGTATTATTTCCTTAATTTGACGAAAAGAGGCATTTTCTTGTTTGCCGGGAAATTGTGCAAGCACCCCCGGCAAAAACCGTTAAACACAACAACTTGTCCTTGCCCGTGATTATAATAATGGAAACAATAAGGTGCTGTCCGACAATACCTTGGGGATTGTCCCAATTTTCCGGGCGCCATGCTTGCGTATTTTGTGAAAATGGGACTGTCGCCTTGGCGAAAGTAAACAAAAAAATAAATTGTGACCATTCTTTATAATTTCGTCCTGTTCGCGTTGGATCTGACGGCTTTGTATCGTGTAAGCCGCTTGAAATCGGCATTGCCTTGGTGTTTTGCCGTGCGCGTCACGATATTGGCCGAGATATTATTGACGGCCGTGTTATCCAGGGATCGTTTTGATTTATGCCGGTTGGGATGTTATCTTGTTTTTCTGCACGGATGTGTGTTTGCGGCGGGATTTGCCGTGCTATTATGGCGCGAGAGAAAAAAACTGGCGATTATATCGGGCCTTTGCGCGGCCGCCTTGCCGGTTCTGGCTTATTATGCCTTTCTCGTGGAGCCTTTTTGGCTGGAGACGACTTATCGGCGAATTGTCGACGCGAAGATCGAGCGCCCGTTTCGGATAGCGGTCCTGGCCGACCTGCAAACCGATAACTTCGGCGATTACGAACGCGGAGTGTTGCGCCGCCTCATGCAAGAGAAACCCGATCTTATCCTCCTGGGTGGCGATTACATCCAAGCGCCCGATGAGCGATATACGGCGATCTCCCTGGAACTCAACGCCTTTATGCGTGAAATCCGTTTCGGCGCGCCTTATGGAGTGTTTGCCGTGCAAGGAAACGTCGATCCGGCCGGTTGGCCGGATATTTTCGCGGATTTGGGCGTGACCTGCGTGGAAGTCCGCAAGTCCTTCGATTTAGGCCCCTTGCGCCTGACGTGTCTGGGACTCTCCGATTCGTTTAACACTTCCCTCCAGGTAGGCAATCCCGATCCGAACAAATATCATTTGGTGCTGGGCCATGCTCCCGATTTCGCGCTGGGCCGCACTGAGGCGGATCTGCTCGTCGCCGGGCACACTCACGGCGGACAAGTGCGATTTCCCCTGCTCGGTCCGGTCATCACCAATTCGCGGGTTCCGCGGCCTTGGGCGGCCGGACTTACCGTACTGCCCGGCAGCGGAAAATTGCTCGTTTCGCGGGGGATCGGCATGGAACGCTACTACGCGCCCAGGCTGCGTTTTCTTTGCCGGCCGGAGTTGATGATAATCGATTTGTTGCCCCAAAAGCGGTAAATCGAAATTTTACTTTCGGCGATTTCCTGCTATTATTTCTATGAATTCTCGATGTTTTTTTTAAGCGGGGCTTTGCAGCGCGAAAGCGAGATCGTTAGTGAGCATTTACCAACCTTGCGGCATCCGCGGCGATGCGGCCGGTGAACTCAATGTGGATTTATACCGCCGCTGGGGACTTGCCTTGGGAATGGAATTGGAGCCGAACGCCAAATTCGTAGTCGGGGGCGATATGCGCGGCTCCACGCCGGAATTTCTCAGTGCGCTTGTCGATGGTTTGTGCCAGGCGGGATTGGACGTGGTGGACCTGGGGCAAATTCCCACACCCATGATTCGCTACGCCCGGCACCGTCTAAACGCGGACGGCTGCGCGATAGTGACGGGTTCGCACGAGCCGGGGAACATCAACGGGCTGAGATGGATGATCGCCGGGCGGGTGCCCATGCCCGACGACGTTTACGCCTTGCAGACGGCGGCCGAAAGTCCGGCGGACAAAATCCCGGCCCGCAAGCGCAGTGAATCCAGAACCATCGACATCTCCTTCGACTACGTGGCCAATCTGCAGGAAACCTGGGTTGACGCCATGGGGGCGCAACTGCACATCGTAATCGACCTCATGCACGGCAGTTGGGCCGGCAAGGCGCGGCGGTATCTGCACGCTATTTTTCCACAATGCCTGATATCGGCCATCAACGATACGCCCGATCCCGCCTTCGGCGGCCAAGCGCCCGACTGTTCCAGTTGGCATCGGCTGCACGATCTGTGCGACGCCGTTTACCGCGAGCGGGCCCATTTGGGCGTGGCGTTCGACGGCGACGGGGACTGCGTGGCCCTGGTCGATAATCAGGGCATGGCATTGACCTGCGAGGAAACTGCCTGGGTGTTGATGGAAACTTTCGGCAAGGCCATGAGCAACGAGCAGTTCGTGTGCGATTTGAGATTCTCCGACCGGCTGGGCGAACGGGCCAGACAACTCGGGGCCGAACCGCTCGTGGAGCGGAGCGGTCATGCTTTTATCCACAAGCGGATGACGGCGGCCAAGGCCTTGTTCGGGGCGGAGTTGGGCGGGCATTATTTCTTCCGCGAGATGGAAGGCTGCGACGACGGCTTTTACGCCGCCTGCCGGATGATCGCCTTCCTGGCCCAGACCGACAAGACGCTGGCCCAGTGGCGATGGGAATGTCCGCCCATGTACGTTACGCCCGAGTTGCGCATCGGCGTGCCCATGCAGGCCCAGGCGCGGATCATGGAAAAAATTCGGCAAGATTGGTCTTCTTTTCACCAACAGGTTATCGACGGAG
>JBEKGL010000133.1:0-8459 GCA_050012815.1 Thermoguttaceae bacterium | reverse complement strand
CTAAGCGCCGAAGATGAACTCCGCGATTGGGACTAAGTCGTAACAAGGTAGCCGTAGGGGAACCTGCGGCTGGATCACCTCCTTTCTAAGGATTTTTTAACATCGTCTTTTGGCGACAATCGACGAAAAAATCTGTGGAGCCAGATCTTCAACCGGATTTTTTCAGATCCTGAGATTCGATCACTACCATTTGCATAAAAACCCCGGCCGGGATTAACCTCTCGACCGGGGTTGCTTTTTTTCAGCTATTTATCTTTTATCTTACGGGTGGTAGGATATAGTCAGGCTTAATGGGAAAGGAATAATCGTATGGGATTGACCAGAGTAACAACGAAACTCACAAACATCGAGTCTCCAAATAAGAGCTACGAATCCATCTTCCTTGTGGACACCGGGGCTACGGACTGCCTCGCACCAGCAGATGAACTGGAAAAAATCGGCGTGCGGAAAGAAGGGAAGACGTCTTACGAATTCGCGGATGGAAGCGTCCGGGAATATTATTTCGGTTTGATGCGCATTGAGTTCATGGGCGAAATCACGGCCGGTCGAGTGATCTTCGGCGAACCCGACACCGAACCTCTTCTCGGCGTCACCGCCCTTGAGTCGGTGGGCATTATGGTCGATACCGCCAACCAAACCCTAAAACGCCTTCCTGCAATTCCCTTGAAATAAAATGAACTTGTCCTCATCACTCTCATCCAACGCGAGCCGTTCGACTACACCCAGTGGCAGCGGACACTATGGTCGGACAAATCCGTCGAGGAAATCAGCCATGCGGCCATGAAACAACGGCAACCAAACCAACGAACCTAGAATTAGGTAAAGCGTTCCCGGAATTTAGGAATTATGTGCAATCAAAGACTCCCGATCCCGTTTACTCTGTTTTCATGTTTTGTGTTTTTAGTTCCACTCACCGCGGCATGCCTGTGGATCTCGTGCTCTCGAAACTCTTAGCGATGTGCCGAAATGCTTCGCCGGGGTCCGGGAATTTTAGCCACGCGGGACGCAACCTCTCAATGGTAGCCAAGTCCTCTTGATCGAGAGTGGTAAGCTGAAATTCACCAAGGAGATTGTTTTCCCAGGACAGGCCCCTGAGTCTGTCGAACAGCATATAATCGTTTCCGTTCGTTACCACGACGTAACGAACGCCCTGCTCATGCGCATAATTGTACGCCTGCTTGATCGCGTCTCTACCATTGCGGGAACTGAGGTCCCAGACGGCCTTTACTTCGACGACGAGAAGGGTATTTCCGGCCGCCTCAATCGCTACGTCCACGCGGCCTTGACGATACTTGATCTCTGTGTGCTTTTCATACCCGAGTGCCACGAAGAACTCTTCGACGAGCGACTCGTGAGCGCGCTCCTTGTGCTCGCGCTCTTTTCGTAGGGCCTCGACCGCCTGAATGACGACCTCGAGTTCAGGCGGACGCACATACTCAATCTTGCCCCCCTTGGGAATCGGTTCGCCAATTAGTCGCAATATATAAGGGGGTAGTTCGGGGTAGACCTTCCCAACGGTTCCAAAAGGTTGCCAGGAGGTTTCGCCCTCGGTGACTAACGACGACCGGCGTACATATTCGGTCGTGACCCAATCGACGTCGCGGTAGTGCGGGTAGAACGGCTCGCTGCTGCCAGGATCGCCGCAATCGTGTTTTTTAAGATCGAATCGATATTCCGATTTTATTCTGCCGACGCCGAACAGCCCCGCATTTGTGTTATTGACCGCCACGTAGTCTCCATATCGCAGTGAAAAAAACCGTTCGAACGATTGAATCGCGGCAGCCTCGTTATCATAGTTTCGTTGATGTATGAGATCCGTAATCTCGTTGATCGGCTTTCCGGTAAGATCAATGTCGTTGAGCCAGCCAATCGCGACGTAGTGCCCGTCGCGAAATCGCTCCCACGCACTCCGTTTCTGGCCTTTGACATGGGTAGGCGAAATGGTGGTAAACATTGGCATACGATTTTCCTAGTCAATAGTATTCTGGACGATTTCAGAAACATGCAAACTGAAAAGGATCGGAACTTTTTCAGTTCCTCAGCATAGAAAGCGTAAGGCATCACCGTACGCTCGTCAATCCCCCATTGTGCTGCCAGGACTTTAGCGAGACTGCCGGTGTGAAACTGGAGGAAGGTGGGGATGACGTCAAGTCCTCATGGCCTTTATGCCTTGTACACACCGCCTGTCAAGCCACGAAAGTGGTGGGCATCCGAAGTCGCCGTGGTAAAAGACTCCGCCTCAAATCAGGAAAGAATAAAGGAACACTAATTTTCACTGATTTACGCTGATACTAAAAAATAGTGAAGATCAGTGCGGATTAGTGTTCCTGCCGGTGGCAAGGGAACTAAGCACCGAGGAGAAATCTTCCGCCGGGGTTCTTTTTTTGGAGTGTGAACAAGTTTTATTGACATCAGACATTGGGGGGACTACAATTGAATTGTATGACCTCTTGAAAAATCCAATTCCGGAAAATTTTCATGACTCCCGAAAAAATCCAAGAACATCTTCACCGTCAGCCGTTTCAGCCGTTCCGGGTGTTTCTCTCCGATGGTTCGGCTCATGACGTGCGCCATCCAGAGATGGCGTTGCTCACACGGCGCGAAGTCATCATCGCCGTGCCGCAGGATGTCGATCGTCTTCCCGAACGAACGGTTACCTGTGATCTGCTGCATGTCACCCGGATCGAGCCGATCAACGGCCGCGAGACCAAGCCGCGGCCAAAGACACGGCGCTAATAAAGTGCCCCCCTTTGGGGCTGCAAACGGCTAAAGTGTTACCGCTCTAATAAATCCTAATTTGGCTTATGAGCAAGCCGGTGTCGAGCAGGGAGATGCGAATTTTCACTATGCCGTCCTTGTCTAGTTTGTGCGAAGACTTACCGATGGAATAGCCGCGCAAGACGTTCTTTTCCCACTGAGGCGTTTCCGCCGCGCTTTGGACGTTTACAATCGCGGGCGATTCATCGCCGAAAGATATGGCATAGCGCAGTCCTCGTCCCTCGTGGATTCGGTGCGTCGGGACGCAAATCACCTCCGCGGTTCTTTGCCCGGCGGGAAGTTTAACCTCGTACTCCGCCAGCGGCGCTTTCGGCACGTTTTCATCCGCTATGCCGGGGTTTGTGACGGGAAGCATCGTTATGCTTGCACCATTTACGCCAAGCCCCTTTATTATGTGCGGTTTTCCAAAACTCGCTTCACTCGTTTGTGAAAAATCGGCGGCGGCAATGACTGCCACCGGCGAATCCGGTTTAAATGCGGTTTTGTTTTTCGGCGATGCGGATACGGACGGCATCCGAAAAACCGGACGGTCGCGTGGTTTCCAGTCCATCATTTTATTCCACTTTCCGCCGGCTATTTCCTGGTTGTATATCCGAGTCAATCTTTGTATTTCGGAAAAAGCGAACTTGGCCTTTTCGGCATAGTCGGCGGATGAAATTGAAACTACCCCAACATCCGGAGCGCGGGCATCCTGCCCGCTCGATGCGGCCGAGACGGCCGCGCTCCCAAACGAGTCAACGCTCATTGCGGCGTAGATAAACTTTTCATTCATGCGACACGCGCATAATGTGGGATATAAAATCAATTGAAAATAAGCGTCTTTAAGGCGATCCGGCATTTTTTGGCCAAGCTCCGCGGCTTCCTTGCCGATTCTTTGGTAGGCTTCCAATCGCTGCCGGGCTTCTTCGCGGCTGAACGTTATCAAGTCCAGATGCTCGGGTTTGCCGGTTTGGGCGAGCCGATAGTAATCTTGCTTTATATCAGCAATTTGTTCGGCGAACTCAGGGCCGAATGTCCTAAAGGCCCAGTCCTTCATATAAAGATGAGCCTTTTCCGGAGGCCATTGATCGATATTCCAGGCCAGATCCAGGGCAAATTCGATTTCCGCCTCCGCCGGTTTCAGATCGCCGACGTTAAAGACCCAAAGCCGGCTGGCGCCATATTGATATGCTTTGTTCATTTCATAAGAGATCAGCGCGGGCGATATCGAGGAAAGCCAGAGGTAGTCGCTCGGCGAGCCCCAGTACGACAGATGATAATACACTCCGCTTTTGCCCGAACGCTGCTGTTCCTTTGGAGTGGAAAGCTGGCGGATGTAACCGTGATTGTCGTCCGCCCAGACGATAGTGACGTCGTCCGGCAAGGCGATGCCTTTTTGATACAGCAGCAAAACCTCTTTATACGGGCAAAAAATCTGGGGAATTTCTTCAATGGGTTTTTCCAATCTTTTAGAAAGGATTTCACGCTGGTCGGCCATGACTTTTTTGAGCAGTGCGATTTTCTTGTCCGTTTCCTTGGGACCCGGCATGTCTGAATCGTGAATCCCTCGCATCCCCATGGTATAGACCGACTCGAACTTGCTCGATTCTTTGGCGCGATCGTCCCAGTAGCGATGAATTTCTTTTTCGTTGGTGTCGTAGCGCCACGGGCCAGGCGTTTTGCCGTATTCGGTTTGGAAGTTATTGGTCCACTCGTCAACGTTGTTCCGAAGGATCGGTTCGCAGTGGCTCGATCCAACCACGATGGCGTATTGGTCGGCGATTTTCGGATTATCCTTGTAATAATAAAAAGCCTTGGTGCAGGAATGCATGGCCGGCCAGATAAAATTGGCTTTCAATCGCAAGAGCAATTCAAATATTTTCGCGTAAGTCTTCGGCCCGATGTCCTTGATATCGGTGTCGATATTCGCCGCCGCCCAAGGTTTTAGTCCCCAATCCTCGTCATTCAAAAATATTCCCCGATATTTTACGGACGGCGGTCCATCGACGATCGTGCCGCCGCGAACGAACAACTTTTCATGTTTTTCCGGCCGGACGTCCGCCCACCAATACCAAGGCGAAACTCCAATCCGTTTCGATAGTTCGAAAACGCCGAAAGCGGCCCCTCTTGGATCGCTGCCGGCGATTACCAGCGCGCGATCAATTCCATCCAGCGGTTGGTCCACCACCGTGATCAGGAACGTCTCCCATTTTCCCCGGATCCGGTCCGCCGGGAGTTTTTTCGCTTTGCACATTGCTTGAATAAATCTCGAACTCTCGATGGTTCCGATGATAATTGCCAGCTTGGGAAGCTCTTTGTCATTCGTGGAAATGCCCGGTCGCGTCCCAGTGACAAGGGCGATATCTTTATCAAGGGCCTCCGCGGCAATTTTCACGACCGCCGCATCGTCGGCATCGAACAAAATCTTGGCGTTATTTCCATCGTTGACCAACGGAAAGGCTCCGCTGGTTTGATGAGTTTCCACCATCAAATCCACGCCTTCCGCCGCGATTTCATTCCCCCGGAGCAATCCGCAAGTAAGGAAACAGAACAACAGAAAGTAAAGTGGGAAAATTTTCATGGTTTTGATTTTCATGACGAGCAACCTGTGTGACCGTTTTTTATTGAATGGGGACAAGCTAACGCTTCAGACATTCCCATGCTTTGGGCATTTTATATCATTCCGGAAACAAAACCAACATGCCCGGGAATTCCACTTGACGGTGTTACAACTGATATAATCCTTAAAACAAGGCTTCGGGCGGCCAATGAATGGAAGCCGTATAAAGTTCAGCCGCATCCCGGGCGAAAGTGATTATGGGTGAGTTTTTATTATCCTAGAAAAACATCGGCTTTGCCGATGGACCGGCCTTCAATGCTCAGGATTCAGGACATGGACCTCACAACCGCACCTTTGATCATCGACGGCTTACCCCGTGATTTTGTGGCAAAGAATCAGCAATTAATACGTCTCCAACTGCTCGACAAAAATCTTCATCATCAGCTTGTAGAGACGTATCTTACTTTTCAACCTCGGAACTCGTTCCAAGGGCTGCCGCCGCAGAAAGACGAAATTTGCGTGAAATGGGTGGAGGACATGATCCGCACGGGCATAAATATTATTGCTGTTTGTTCCGCGTCGGGCATTGTGGGCCATACGGCCGTATTCCCCATCAACCAGCGAAAGTGCGAAATGCTCGTGGTGGTTTGGCCGCGGTTCCAGAACATCGGCATCGGCAGCGAATTGACGCGGTGCTGCGTCCACACGGCCGCCGGACTAGGCTTTGAAAAATTATGGCTTCCCGTCGATTCCACCAATCTCAGGGCCAGACATATTTATGCGAAATGCGGTTTTCAGTACGCATCGCACACGCAGTCGCGCGAATTGGATATGGTTTGCGATTTGAGCCGGTATCGAGTTGATAGGAACAAAGACAACACGGCTGCAAAAATTCCCGAACGAGACGTTCCCAACAGCCGAGGCGGATCCGGACAGTCGCCGGAAATGCAAATTTCCATTCCGCATTTCGATCTTGGCCCAGTCTTACGCCCGGTCATGAAGCAACCTCTGGCGTGAAACAGGGCGATCTCGATGCCCCCGGCCGATAAAGAGTCCGTCCGCCTTTTGCGGCTGGTCTGCCAATCCCGAAGGGATTGAACACGACAGCCCGGGGTTGCCGCGCAGCGGCTACCCCGGGATAACGGTCACACGCAACTGTTTCAACCCTGAAAGGGTTGCGTAGTACAACGCGGCCTCTCCGAAACCCCGTTGGGGTTTTCCTCTTTTTGAGGCCCTTTGAACCCTGGGTAGCCGCTGCGCGGCAACCCGGGGCTATCCGATTGTCGCAACTCCCCATGCAGTAAAGTTCCAAAAGGCGGGGGCAATTCCGGAGCAGGCAATTCCGGCTACATCATACTTATCTCTTTACGGAAACGTAAAGAATCTTATCCAACTAGTCTTTCGTGCAGCCGATGGAGCGAGAGATTGGAAAAGGGGGGAACAAGTGCGCAAAAGGAAGGAGCCCGCTTTTGGGCAGCGGGCTCCTTTTAAGGGATAGGCTGTTGATACACAAAAGCCGGTACGCAAACCTCACGAAACCGATCCTTTTCAAGATTGATCGGCAAACGAACCAAGCGTGCTGGCTTTCACACACACACTACTTAGCCTAGCCCTTACCTCCAAATAAATTCTATACCCTTAAGACTACAAGGCAAGGGGCTTTTTAAACCGCGAAAAAAGGCCAAAAAAAGCCCAATTTAATTACAGGCCAATCTAGTAGACAGTTTGGAAAACGCGGAACAATGGCAGGTATACCGTGGCGGTACCGGATTTTGGGGGGATATTAAGAGCATATCCGAAAACCTTCAACTTGATGTGATGCAATAATTTGGAACGCAATAACAATTGGCAATTATGCCCTCACCCTAGCCCTCTCCCGGAGGGAGAGGGGAGTTTTCGGATAGGCTCTAAATAAATAAGGGGATCTTCGTCATAAATAGGGATCTTCGTCATAAATAAGGGGATCTTCGTCGGGTTAGTCAAGTTGGCTATAATGGCGGCAATTTCTTGCAGCACCTTTTTCCCGTTTTTTGGTGAATTATGACTCTTACCTACCAGCAGGCGCAGGATCAACTTCAGGCCTGGACGAAAACCGAATCGCTGTTGAAGCACGCCCGGGCCGTGGAAATCGTGATGCGGGCGGCGGCGGCGAAATACGGCGGCCGCGATGCCAACGCCGAAGCCTGGGCGATCACCGGTTTGTTGCACGACGCCGACTATGAGCAATGGCCCGACGAACATCCCAAGCGGATCGTGGATTGGCTGCGAGAACGGGAGGAAGAAGACCTTGCCTATGCCGTTTCGTTTCATCAGACCGCCTGGGGATTGCCGGCGAAGACCATTCTGGACAAATGCCTGTTGGCCTGCGACGAACTTGCCGGTTTCGTCATCGCTTGTTGTCTGGTCCGGCCGGAAGGGATCGCCACGCTGGAACCCAAGAGCGTAAAAAAGAAGCTCAAGGACAAGGCATTCGCGGCCGAGGGCAATCGCTCGATTATCAAACAAGGCGTGGAGTTGTTGGGAGTGGAAATGAGCGACCACATCCAATTTGTGATCGACGCCCTGAAGCCTTGTGCAAAGGAGTTGGGAATCGGCGGACTTAAGAACCAACCTTGACCGAAAGCGAAAATATTTGAACCGCCATCAAAACGAATCGTAATCCAAGTTAATGTCGGGTGGCACGGTCATCTAGCCCGGATTATTCTTAGCCTAGGATTTTTAACGCAGAGTACGAACATACCAGCCCGAAGCGCAAGCGATGGTAAACTGTTTGTCATTCCTCGCTTGCGCTTCGGGCTAGTGTAAATTCATGAATAATGCGGGCTAGAAATCTGGCGGCTAGAAGAATAAACGTGACGCAGATCTTTTTCCCGCTCTTTTTCCCGCTCATCCCACTAGTTTTTCGAGTAGACGGTTTAGCGACACGTGGGCGAAACGGGTGACGTGATCGGAGGTGGAGAAGGGGATGTAGAGCTGTTCGTCGTGGATCATTGCCCCGCAGGTGTACACCACGTTGGGCACGTATCCGTCGCGCTCTTTTTCAGTCGCGGTGATCAAGGGTTCTTCCAATTGGCCGATGACTTTCAAGGGATCCGCAAGGTCCAGGAGCATTGCGCCGATACAATATGTCCGCATGGGGCCG
>JBEKGL010000132.1:0-12376 GCA_050012815.1 Thermoguttaceae bacterium | reverse complement strand
GTGTTAGCCCATCCTCTCGCATGGCCTCTTTCAACTTGGTTCGGTCGAATATCCTCGTCGCCACAGCAATAGCCCTCACACAGAAAAGTACAAAGTTCGTACCGAAATCTCCATGTGAAGATACGAGGCTACCCTGCAAAGTACAAGGGGCTACCCTGCAAAAATAAGTGGTCGCGCAGATGGCCAGTAACGACTCTCGACCATGACGTGCGAATGTTCGCAACAATAAACGTAAACCATTATGCAGCCTTGACTTGCGTCGTTTTTATGGCGATTATTCAATATAGGCGTACAGATCAACAGTCCATCATTAGGTCAAAAGAGAACCGTCATGTGCAGGCATGTGTGGGCACCACGGGAAGGGCGGCGGCTTACACACATTAGCCAGATCACTACGACCGTTGATCACGCAGTTTCCATGACATGTGCCGAAGCCCACAAACCAGGCACCGACGTCAATAAGCCCCTGATGCGGTTCAAAGCAGTAGGACGCTTGCCAATGGTGCCGGCTGTCCTGGTTTGTGTGGTTTCGGACAACATCACGTGAGTCCCATGTTTCGCAATCCCATCATAGCTGACCTTGGAGGCTTCTGCACCAGCGGGTTTTAAAAAGTGCCTGCGATTGTGCAGCCCTATAGCGAAGCCCTGATGTACCGGAAAATCACTATCACTACGAGGAAATTACAATGTTGGACAAAACGCACTCCGACTCAGTGGATGATGCTGCTCCAAACATCAACAGACTTTTTCGCGAGACAATCATCTCCTTTGCACAGGCGGCACGTTTGTTGCCTGCACTTCGCGGTACGAAATCGCCTGCCCCTTCCACCATCTATCGGTGGGCGACAGATGGACGGCGAAGCCGAAGCCACAAGCGTATACTGTTGGAAAAGTGCCGTCTCGGTGGAACGAATTGCACGAGTGTGGAAGCACTCATTCGCTTCTTTCAGCGACTCGATGACAAGGAGGACGATAGCTCTGCCGCTGGCGTCCCTGGACCAGATTCTCCTAATTCACCGGGATTCTTTACCATCACGGACATTCTTCTACAAAAGCAGTATCAAAAGGCTAAGCGGATCCTCTTTGAACGAGGCTATGTTGATTCTGATCTACCGGGAACCACGGTTGTCGGTGAGGGTGATAGCAAGTCTCACACAGTCGATACGCCTAGTGATATCTACAGCATCAGCAATGAAAGGGAACAGACATGACTTGGCACAAAAGCCTTCAATATCTCCACTACTTGCAACTCGGCACGCGAATTGATCACACGAGAACACTCACGAGTTCTGTAACAACCGATTGGCAAGTCCATTGGAACGAGGATTTTATCGCACGTGATCTACTCCAAAACTTTTACGACGCAAACCGGGACAAGATTAAAGACATACGCATTACGGCAGAGGAACAGAAGGTTGTAATCTCGGCTCCAACCGGATACAACATCGAGAGACTTTTCTACCTTGGCAGCGAAAAGCAGGCGGACGTTGTGGGCCATTACGGAGAGGGCTTTAAGGTGGCGGCAACGTGCTTGCTGCGTGACTTCCATGTGACGCCGGTGGCACGGTCGGGCAACTCAATCGTTGTATTGCGCATCGCAGAAACTCCAGTTGCTGACACACAACTCTATCCGCTCATCTACGATTTCTTTACCACAGATACATCTTGCGACGGGACGGAACTAATCCTTGTCGGCTGTCAGACGCGACTAAGGGATGCTCTGCGGGCGGGGCTAAGCCATTTCTTCTATGAAGATAACCCTCTGTTGGGAGAACAGCTTTGGTCCTCACCAAGCCATGAAGTCTCCGTATTTGCTTCCAGTTGGGTTACACAGGGCTACGTTTTTTATCGCAACCTTCGGCGTGGAACCATTCCAAACCTGCCAGTCATTCTGGTCGTCAACAAAGAATTCAAGCAAATCGAGAATCAGATTCGCAACGACCGGGACAGGAACTTCTTTGGCGATAAACTGATGGCCTCTTTCTACAGCGTGCTTGCTAAGAGCCAACTTCGATATGACATCCGTGGAATGCGCATGCTCGTGGAGCGAGCCCGCCCGTGTTGGCACCAGGGGCACCCCTTAATTGCTGCGATCGCAAACGCTAATTGTCGTTCATGGGATCAAGCTACGTTGGACAGTCTTTTCCAAGGGAAGTACTTCGCTCGCTCGTTCGCTCGTGATGCCGCCACGCAGTTGGATTACGAACAACTTGAACGGCAATGGCAACAGGAGGGACTTCAGGGGCTTCCGGCCTACTTTGCCAGTTTCGGGTTACCGAACGCCGTGCAACATTTACACGCTCTACAACAAAAGGTTCGGGAGCAGAGCCGAAGACCCCCCACAGCGGCGGAGGCAGCCAGCATTCAGATGCTGCGAGAAACTCTACGAGAACTCAAGCCAGAGATTATGGCATTCTTCGATGTGGGCAGCACGACATACACCGTTGCAACCACCGAGACTGTTCTTGGGGAGTTGCGGCAGAATCGCCATTACAATTCCCGTGAGGTGTTCCTGGCCGCTCAACTGTTTGAGGCTGACTTCGCCGAGGCATTCGCTGTGTATGTTCATGAGCACGCTCATGTTCTTGGGTACGATGGTAGCCGCGGATTCACCGATGCTCTAACTGGTCTGCTGGAGACCGTGGTTCTCCATCGCAGGGATCTTGATCCCTATGAGTCACGGTGGCTGATGCTCCGGGAACTGGTGAGTGGAGAGCGCCGCCACCACGCCACCCACCCAGGACCATCGCTCGAAGAACGGCTCGACTTACTTAGTCAGCAAGAGCTTCGGACGATCCTCAAACACGTACCACGGGTTACACTGAAGCGTCTCCTTGCCGAACCCTGCAAGACCACATGAAAAACGCTTCCTTGAAAGATCTGTCCGCAAGAGTTCTGGGAAGATAGTGGTAAACATAGAGTCAACATTAAAGATTGAGAGAATCACAATGATTCCAAAGACAAAGCAGGCTGCGAGAGAGGCCGATTATCTGACTGTACATGCGGCACTATCTTGGTGTCTTGTCCCACGACTCGACGCCAAACCAACTATAGTTAAAGGGGAGGAGTTTTTTCGGCTTGACCAGTGCGAGGAAATTATTTCATACACTGAGGCCAAGCATCGTCGGTTGCGGATTCCTCTCGACGCGAAGCCCATCACGACGCTTCACGCCAGAATCTGCGGGAAATCTGTCTTCTATGCTGTCTACCGTGTATCGGATTGTGTGCCGATGCGGGCTTTCAAAGATATTCCGGCGACCGAAATTGACTTGTTACTGGCGACCTTCACTGTGAACAAGGCTGCAAAACGATATCGTGACAGCGCACAGAGCAACTACTATTACGGTCAACATGGCTTTGCTAGGTATGCGAAACACACGAAAGAAAACCTATATATGCTGAAAAACAAGGGGATTGCAGAAGCCTATCGGCAAGGCCGTCTTTCCTTTATCGGAACTCATGGCAACATGGGCTTATATCGTGGGGAGGAATACTGCTTCCACTCGACTTTGATTCCGGTTTCTTACGAATTGGTTGACGGTCAGCAGGACTCAGTTTTCGTGGAGGCAGTACCCAAGGAAACGAAAGAAGGTCGATTGAAAGATGCCGTCCACACGCTACAAGCCCTAGTCGATGATATGATGGGTTTTCATAAACTCCCTCCGCCTATTCGCGTGCGTGTCCGCGAAGAAGAAGTTGGAGTCTATTGGCCCAGTGAAAATGATTACGACGAAGACGAAGAGGAAAGATTCTTCGCGACCTTGACCCCAACGTGGCCGACATTGGTGGAAAATCCGTGGGGATAAAGTCGATGGTCGGCTGTGAAGCCCCGCCGTGGGCCGCACCTTCTGTTGGAAGGGTGGTACCGAGAACGGTATCCAGCCACACGGTGGGGCGACTCCATTCTAGCCGATTGCCCTCATGATGTCTTCATATCGTTTTATGTCCCTTTCCGCATAGATTTCGGTCGTGGACAGGTTCTGGTGACCCAACACCAATTGGGCGGCCTCAGCACCGAAGGTGCTACGGACCTTGGTTCCGGCATTGTGCCGCAGGCGACCAGGAGTCCATTTTGGCACACCGGCACGCTTACATGCTCGCTCAACGGCCTGGGCATAGCTCTCGTCATCATAGTGTTCCCGTGCCGGCCTTACCACTTTTCGCTGTCTCCTGGGTTTCTTTTGAAATAGATTCTGCTTGTTCTTGCGTCGATTGGCGATTAAAGCCTGCTGTACTTCCCGAGGGCTGAAGAGGAACACATCCGGAGCTCGGTTTAACCAAGGCTCGATGATTGCCTTTGCTTTCGGCCCAAGTATGATCGTTTTCTCAATTCCGTAGTGTTCGGTCTTGTGAGTGAGCGGTCGATAAACCCACAGTTCGTCAGTCCGGTCAATATCGCAAGGCCGCATTATCGTAGCTTCGTCCGGCCGCATTCCTGTCAACATTTGCAGTCTGATCATAGCTCCGATTTGTGCAGAAACTTGTCCCAACACGGGTGGAATATGTTCCTCCGGCACTGGTTTGATCCGCTTAGACTCCACGACACCGGCTACCCGGCCCCTTTTTAGCGGAACCACCGCTTTCAGGGCCTGATAGACCGTGACCTGAACCAATTCTTCCTCAACCGCCCAACGGAAGATCCTAACAATGCAGGCAATCCGGTAGTTGATGTATTTTCGTGTCAACGGTTCCCCTTCCCGCGTCTTCCGTTTACCCTTCCCCTTTCGCCCCCTGGCAATGATCTCTTCGCGGACTGCCTTCAGTCGCTTTGGGCTGAATTCGTCCACGGGAGTATCGCCGTAAAGGCGGACGAGAGGTACAACAGCTGCCTTGATCGCATACCGTTCATCCGTGGGAACTCCATCCTTCATGTAGTAAGCCTGCACGAAGTCATCATACTTGACGATCAGCGCGGCGATACTCAGTCTCTCTCCATCCCGAACAGAAATCGTGGGGGCCAATCCGTTGCCGAAGTTCTCCGCAATCACACGAGCGTAAGCCTGCTTACTGGCATTGGACCCGATGGGGCCAAGATATACATCGCATCCGTTGATGCGGACACGGGCTTGCCCCGAGGCAGTATGGGGCAAATAAGAAGGGATTTTGTTCTTTGGACGTGCCATAATGCGACTCCTTCCAGGAGTTTCGTGGTAGGTTTACCACGAAACCTCGGACATTTGAGCCGCACTTTCCGGCACGGAAAGGTGTTCCTAAGTCTAGGAACCGGCGTGTTTTACGTTTTAGTCGGGGCGACTGGATTTGAACCAGCGACCTCTTGGTCCCGAACCAAGCGCTCTAGCCAGGCTGAGCTACGCCCCGAATCTCATTAACTACTTATTTTTCAAGGACTTGTAACGATTCGGATCTCGCCACAACATATCTCTCTAATTAGTTTATTTTACCCATTTTCAAGGCATTTGTGTCTGTTTAGTGCCATTTCGTGCCACCGCTCTAGTGCCGAACAAGCCTGTGACACCCTACTTTCGACATTAAATTAGCATAGCCATCTGCTAATTGCAACCGTATCGAGTAGAGAGTTGATTTTATCTTATCGACAAACACTTCACATCTTGTGAAGTCATCCGCTTGATGGTCAATCTCTTGTTAGCCAAAAACAAGGATACATTGGCATAAAACCACATGTTCGGACTGCCTACGATCCATGCCGTGAATCTGGCGTGGGATACTGACTATAGTATTTCGAGGATTTCGACCACGTTCTGAACGCATGGCTTACAGACTTTGTTAAAAAGGTCGTTTTCCTTATAATGCTTCCGGCCATCTTCGGTTGTTAATTCGCATCCGCCGAGTAATTGACGACAGATGAACGTGCCGTGTTTAGCGGCGAATCGGTCCATGAGTTCGCGGGTTTTTTTGTAGGTCAGTTCGGTTGCCGAGCGGTCGGCGTTTTCGCCCCTGCCGTATTTTGCGCCCAATATAATAATTCCGCCGGTCACGGCGCCGCAGACTTCTTCTTTTCGTCCCATGCCGGCGCCAAAACCGCAGGCCAGTTTCAAAGCGGTGTTCTTATCGAACTGGAGATCGTCGCAAAAACAGTAAAACACGGACTGTGCACAGTTATAGCCTTCGATAAACTTCTCCAGGGCAACTTCGCTTTTTGTTTTCATCTTTGAGTGTCCTTTCACGACATATCCAATTATCGCCTAAGAGATTTTATGGAACATACCAAATTGCGGGAAGATGGTTCCCAGAAACTATATTTACAGCCCCCTTTGACTACATGGTACTTTAAGCGTAAAAAATATGTAAATGGATTGAAAAGCTCCTCGCCGGCATCCGATGAGGGGCCCCTGCAATGGGGACCTGCAAACCTGGTCAGGGACGAAAGTCAGCAGCCATAAGCAGTCTTTCTCAGGTGCGGCGGGCCTCTCATCAGACGCCGGCTATTTAAAGGGTTCAGTGATCAGGGTTCAGGATTTATGTGAAACGCGATAACCGAATCCTGACCACTGACCCCTGAACCCTGAACCCTTCGTTTATGTCAAATTCACCGGCCGATACACAACCGCCTCAAGAAGAAATCACCCGGCAGCAATATGTGGTTGTTGCCCGGCGCTATCGGCCTCAGGTGTTCGAGGAACTAGTAGGGCAGGAACACGTCGCCCAGGCGCTTTCCAATGCCATAGCCACCAATCGTGTGGGCCATGCTTATCTGTTTACCGGCGCGCGGGGAGTGGGCAAAACATCGGCGGCGCGGATTCTGGCCAAGGCCTTAAACTGCGAAAAAGGGCCCTCGCCCGTGCCCTGCAACCTCTGCGACACGTGTCAAAGCATCAGCGGCGGCGACGACGTGGACGTGCTGGAAATCGACGGCGCAAGCAACCGGGGCATCGACGAAATCCGCCAGTTAAGGCAGAACGTCAATGTCCGGCCCAGCCGATCGCGATTCAAAATCTACATTATCGACGAAGTGCACATGCTCACGCGCGAGGCCTTCAACGCCTTGCTGAAAACGCTGGAAGAGCCGCCGGAGCATGTAAAATTCATCTTTTGCACGACCGAACCCACCAAAATTCCCATCACTATCCTGTCTCGCTGTCAGAGGTTCGATTTTGCCGGCATTTTGACGCAATCCATAGCCGCGCGCTTGCGGCAGATCGTCGATGCCGAAGGCGTCCAGGCCGATGCGGAGGCCCTGGAAGTGCTCGCTCGGCGGGCGGCCGGTTCGATGCGCGACAGCCAATCGCTGCTGGAACAGTTGTTGGCTTTTTCGCCCGGGCGAATCACACTGGAGGACGTAAATGGCATGTTGGGTACGGCCGGCGATTCGCTGCTGGCGGGCATGGTCCAACACATTGCGGACCGTCAGCCCGCGGCGGTTTTGGCCGATTTCGACGCCGCACTGCAAGCCGGGGTGGATGCGGCCCTCTTGATCGAGCAACTGTTCGGTTATTTCCGCGACTGCATGGCAGCGGCGGCCGGCTGCACCGCCGAATCGTTTTTATACGTGGCTCCATCCGGTGCAAAAGATATTGTCGAGGCCGGTAAAAAGTTGGGACTGCAAACCATCCTGGCCATGATGCAAATCCTAGATCAAACCCTTTCGCGGATGCGATACAGCACACAAGCACGGATTTTGGCTGAACTGGCCCTGGTGCGGATTTGCCGCCTCGAAGATCTCGATGAACTGCCGGCCTTGATTGCCGAATTGCGCGGCAGCCTTCCGGCAAGCGGGGGGACCGCGGCGCGGACAAACCCGGCTGCAACGGCTGCTCCGCGGCAACCCAGCGGGGATAGTGCTGGAAAAAAAAACTTTGAATCGGCCGTAATCCCCCCTGTTTCATCATCGCCACCTGCACCTTCGGACGGGCCTGGGATGGCGTTTACTTCTGAAAATGCGGTGGAAATATGGGACCGGGCACTTTCGCGTCTTTCGGGAATGATGGTCGAACATGCCAGGCAATTCGACCGCCTGGCTATTTCCCAGCCTGACCGTCTGGTCATTATCTTCAAGCCAGGGTATGCTGTGGCTAAGACGTTTTGCGAACGGCCTGAACAAGTTGCCCAATTCGAACAGGCCTTGGCCGAGGCGACCGGTCGGCGGATTCGGGTGGAATTCATTATCGATGCGGATCAGTCGGGCTCGGGGGTCGCCGCAACGCCCGTCAAACCCGTTTCGCAGCATCAACTAATGTTGGAAATCTCCAAGCATCCGATGATCCAACGGGCCGCGGAATTGTTCGGAGCAATTCCCACTCGCGTGGAACCGCCAAACTGAGAATTAAATAATACTACGATGTTTAAAGGTCTTTCCAATCTTGCCGCGTTGATCAAACAGGCTCAGCAAATAAGCAGCCACATGGGCCAAATTACCGAGGCCATGAAAAACCACCGCGTTACCGGATCTTCCGGAGGCGGAATGGTGGAAATCGAAATTAACGGCCTGATAGAAGTTTTACGCTGCCAGATCGATCCGCAATTGTTCGCCCAAGGCGATCGTGAATTGCTGGAAGATCTCGTTACCGCGGCCGTTAACCAGGCCATCGCCAAGAGCAAGCAGATGCACGCCGAAACCATGAAAGAACTGACCGGAGGCATTCCATTGCCCAGCAGTTTGCAGGAGGCCCTGGAAAAGTTTACGGGAATGGAACAGGAAGAAAATAAGGAATGAAGGCGGAAGATGGCCGAGCTTACTCAATCGGTAATCATTCTGATCAACGAGTTTGCCAAACTCCCGGGCATCGGCCGAAAATCGGCTGAACGGCTGACGTATCATATTTTGCGCGCCAGTCGCAACGAAGCCCTGGCCTTGGCCGAGGCAATTCGGGCGGTTAAGGAAAATGTGCGATATTGCCGAACGTGTTATAATTTATCTGAAGAAGATCAGTGTGACATCTGCCGCGACCAGAAAAGGGAACAGGACGTAATTTGCGTCGTCGAGCAGCCCCGCGACCTGATTGCCCTGGAACAAGCGGACGTGTATCGGGGATTGTATCACGTGCTTCTTGGACGGATTGCCCCTTTGGAAGGGATAGGGCCGGACCAACTGACCATCGAGGCACTTGTCACCAGGATTCGCGATGGTAATTTTAAGGAAGTGATCATGGCCACTAACCCCACAGTGGAAGGCGACGGCACGGCATTGCACATTTCCAACCTGTTGAGCAATGTGCCGCTTAAAATTACCCGGCTTGCCCGAGGTATTACTTCCGGAAGTGTGCTAGAATTTGCTAATAAGGAGATACTGGCCGACGCCATCAGCGGCCGGCAGGCGTTTTAATAATAGTTGATTGCAAATTGTTAATTGCAAAATGCAAATTGTAAATTGAACGAAAAAAGATATTTAGCGTTCGTTCCCACGCCGGAGCGTGGGAACGAGATAAAAACACGTGCAAGACCAAACATCAAAACAAAATCCCTAATCCCTAGTCCCTAACCCCTAACCTCTATTCATGCGTCTGTCGCTCGGTCAAGACCTCAGGATGGTGCAAAAGCAGGTGCTGGCGCCGCGGATGATCCAGTCCATGGAGATTTTGCAGTTGCCCATCTTGGCGCTGCAAGAACGGATCGAGCAGGAGATGGAAGAGAATCCGGTGCTGGAGGTGCTTGAAGAGGAATCTGATCTTCCCCCGGAGCCGGAAGAATTGGCCGAGCACGAAGCGCCCGATGCACCCTCCGAAGACGAGCGGGAATTAGTCATCGACGAAGCGCACTCGCACGAGGGCGATTTCGAGCGCCTGATAAAAATGGACGAGCAGTGGCCCGACCATTTCGAGGAGCGCACCCATTTGTCGCGCGAGCAGATCGATGAGGCCGGCGAACGCAAACTAGATGCCATGGCAAACATGGTCGCCCGACCGCAATCGCTGCAAGATTATCTTTACGATCAACTCGGCTGGTTCGACCTAGATCCGGAACTCCGCGCCTTGGCCGACCGGATCATCGCCAATCTCGACACCAATGGTTATCTGCAAGGGCGGCTGGAAGACCTCCTGGGCCCCAATCCCAGCAAAGAAGATCTGGCCATGATCCAGGGGGCGCTCAGCTTGGTGCAAAAGCTCGATCCGCCCGGCGTGGGCGCAAAGGATCTCAAGGAATGTCTGCTTTTGCAGTTGATACCCGGCATACCCTATTACGAGGAATTAAAAACCCTTATTTCCAGCCATCTGGAAGACCTGGAACACAACCGCTTGCCGATCATCAGCCGGCGCACGGGCTATTCGGTCGAGTTGATTCAAAAGGTTTTGGTCGAGTTGCGCAAGCTGAATCCCAAGCCGGGCGCCGATTTTATAAACGTGCCCGTGCCCCCGGTCACGCCCGACGTGTTCGTCGAGCAGGACGAATACAACCGGTACCGCATTCGCTTGGAAGACAGCCGCACGCCGGGCCTGCACATCAGCGCATACTATCGCCAGTTGTTGCAGAATCCCGAGACCAGCGAAGAAACCCGGGAATACATCAAGCGCAAGGTGAATTCGGCCCAATGGCTGATCGATTCCATCGAGCAGCGCAGAAACACGCTTACCCGAGTCGCCCAGGCCATCGTCGATCATCAAACCGAATTCCTGAACAAGGGTCCCGAGTCCATCGAGCCGCTGAAGATGCAGCAAATCGCCGACAAGGTGGGCGTGCACGTGACCACCGTCAGCCGGGCGGTCGACGACAAGTGGATCCAAACGCCCCGGGGTATTTTTCCCTTGAAACGATTTTTCTGCGGCGGCACGGTGAGCGCCGGCGGCGAAGAAGTCGCCTGGGACGCGGTTCGCCTGAAATTGCAAGAGATCGTCGATAAGGAAGACAAGCAGCATCCCCTAAGCGACGAGCAGTTGGTCAAAGAAATGGCCGCACATGGTCTAACCGTCGCCCGGCGCACGGTGACCAAATATCGCAAGGCCATGGGCATCCCCAGCTCACGCCAACGAAGAGATTGGACAGCGGCAAAAGGCGGCAAACCCGATACGAGCGAAGTTGAAGAAGAATGATTCGCTTTGCGAGTCAAAAACAATCCTCGAATTCCGCCACCTCGAAACGCAAGATCTCGCGTTTCCAATCTTCTTCGTGCACGGGCCAACATTGAATGGTGCATAGTCCCGCGGTTGTTTCCCGGGGTTCGTTTTTTTCGTGAACCGATCGCCAGCAAGCCATCTCGGTCGAAGACGGTGGCGGGATCCGGCTTGGAAAGTTTCCGCGGCGGAACGTGATTCGGCCTTGATCGAAAATGGTGATGATGATCGTCGGGCGACATTCAAGCATCCGCCGGGCGATCAATTCGTGACTGGCAGTGCGATATCGCCGCTTAAGCGTCAACAGATCCCAGCCGAATGAGGCGGCGTCCGGACTGAACCAAAGGGAAGGAATGAGCAATCGGCCCGCCAGTTGATTGGCGATTTGCTCCCGGGCGCGAGTGGACGATTCGCGCGGATCGACGCCCAATCGCTTGAACGCGCGATACGCCGCGTGTTCGCCGATTTCGTGGGCAACCGCCCATTGCAGGCGTTCAAAGCGCGGATCGGACCGCAGCAAGATCGTGGCTTTGGGCTTTAGGGCGTTTCGATCGCTGAGTCGCACGTATCTTGCCCGGCCTTCCTGGCAATCGTCCAGGGCTATGGTTATTCCCATTGCCCGAGCGATCTTAAAGGCGTCCACGGGCGGTTGTTCACAGCCGCATTGGGCAAGAATTTCCTCGACCACGGAGTCCAAGCCCGCGGATAATTCTTCAAGGGTTAAATCGGCTAACATGTTTTGCCCCAAAAGAGTTTTCGGTTATCAGTTTTCAGTTTACAGTTTATGCCGTTTGAAGTTTAGCCGCGACCGGGCACCATGCAGAGCATGGTCGGGGAGCGCTAATAGTGGACGGTGGTCGCCGCGAAACCGCAAGCGGTTTCCTCCATCTCCCGTCTTCATTCGTCGAAACTATAAGTGTATATATGTACACTATACCATATTATTCAGTTTTTACAACCCACAATATGCGCCACTTTCATTTTTTGCCGGATGGAGTAATATGATTTATGGGGGTTAGCAATCGGGAATCGAGGATCGGGAGTCGGTGGGGCGCGAAACCGCAAGCGGTTTTCGATAATCAATTCATCATTTAGCACTCATCATTCATCATTTTTATCTTATCCCCCGTCGTTAATATGGCAAAAAATCCCTCCAAAGGCAGTTACGCCCTTATCAGTCTTGGCTGTCCGAAGAATCTGATCGACACCGAATGCATGGCGGGCCTGCTGCGTTTGGATGGTTATCGATTGGTCAAGCAGCCCACGAGCGCCGATTTCGTGGTGATAAATACCTGCGGGTTCATTGCCGACGCCCGGGAAGAATCGCATCGGGCCATCGAGGAAATGCTGGAACTGAAAGCAAAGGGCCGAATTCGCGGGGTGATAGTAACCGGTTGCCTGGCCGAAAGGGA
>JBEKGL010000131.1:0-8552 GCA_050012815.1 Thermoguttaceae bacterium | reverse complement strand
GTTCCATAATCGATGCCCGCCACCCGGCCGGGAGATTTAGGTTGGGGATTCATGATTATTTATCCAGCGGATGCCGTTGGGCTTCGGATACGAAATATCCCTTTTGCAGGAATTGGAGCGTCAGCTCCTGAACTTTGGCGTCGTTCATGATAAACGAATGTAAAACGGGCAGGACGATAAAGTCGCTTGCGCCCGTGAGTTTCGCGATTTCCACCGAAATCGTTCCGTCGTTATCGCCGCTAAGCAGGGGATTATAACCTTTTTCGTTGCCTTTACCGCCGGCGATTACGGCGAACTCGAAATCGGGAGTTGCCAATTTACGCTCCAGTTCTTTCCACTGCCGGCCCAGTTGCTGTCCGGATTGGCCCGACACGGTTTTAAATAGAATGTTATCGCCGAATACCGTGGCCAATTGCGCCTCGTGATTTGGCGGCGCCAGCATGACGAAGCGGTGAAATACCGGCCGTTTTTTCCGAATGGCATCCGGCGCGGTTGACGCCTGATTTTTTTCCGCTTCCAGTTTCCGCAAATCGCCCAAATAATGCCGGATAACAATGTTGCCCATGCTATGGGCGACGAAATTCACCTCCTCGACGCCGTCCAGGTTGTCGATAATGTGGGCCAGCGATCGGGCATGTTCGCCGATGTCGTCGCGGGTGCTGGGATACGTCACGTTGAAAACCTCGTACCCGCCGCGATCCGCGAGATAATCGCACAGCGAGTCCATTGAATTGTGCGAGCGGAATAACCCGTGCAGCACGATCACCGCTTTGCCTTTCATAGGCGGAAGACGACGCTTCTGCTTGATGTCATCCAAAACCTTGAGACATTCATCGTACGTGCCCGAGGCGTGGCGCCGGTCTTGTTCGTCCAGCAGGCGATAATGTCCGCTGAATACGTTGCGCTGAATACGCCATTTGTGGAAAAACAACTCGTCCGACCAGAATTGTTTTCCACCCATCGTCGGCATTGCGAAATTCGATTGATTGGTCTCTGACATATCTTGTGATCGCAAATAGTTTGCTATTGTTAGTAACAAAATTAAACATCCACAACCGATTATTTTCAAGCGGGAAAACATGGCAATATCATCTCATGGCTTTATAACTATTGGCGTAAATAATGCCGGAATATAACCAGGGCCTGGTAAAAATCCCGAAAATCAAGCATAATTATTATACGATGTCTTGAATTTACGGCCAACATTGAAAACAATTGCCCGGACGCTCAATCTTCGGATAATACCGCGATTTCTTTGTCTAATGCCTGATCGACTCATTGCCATTGGCGACATTCACGGCTGCCTGCCGGCCCTGCGGAGCGTTCTGGATGCCATCGCGCCCGGAACCGACGATACTATTGTCACGCTGGGCGATTACATCGATCGCGGACCGGACAGCCGCGGCGTGATCGATTGTCTTATAAGGCTTCAATCTTCGTGCCGCCTGACGCCGCTTTTAGGCAATCACGATGAACTTCTAATAGATATTTACAACGGTCGGGCCGACTTGTTGGACGATTGGTTGCTTTTCGGCGGCAACGCCACTTTGGCCTCGTACGGCACTTTAAAACCCGAAACAATTCCCGAGCATCATATCGAATTTCTGGAAAACTGTCTGCTATATTACGAGACCGAAAAACATATTTTTCTTCATGGCACTTACGATCCGGCATTGCCCCTTGAGCGTCAGACCCTGCAAACGCTCCTTTGGGACAAAATCCGGCCCACGCCTCCAGGCCCTCATTGTTCCGGCAAGACGGTCATCCTCGGACACACCGCCCAACGCAATGGCCAAATCCTCGACCTGGGCTATCTCAAGTGCATCGACACCTGCTGTTACGGCGAAGGTTATCTTACGGCCCTGGACATGCAATCCGGCCAGATCTGGCAGGCCGATAAGTCGGGAAAGATGAAGGATAAAGGATGAATTACGAATGAAACCGCTTGCGGTTTCGCAAATACATTCACATGCAAGTGGGCAGTAAACTGCCCACCCCTCACTGTCCACTGTCCATCCCTCTCTGTCCACTGTCCACTTACTTTTCTTCCATCTTATACGACACGAATCCGCCGGAGATGTTGCGTGCTTTAAATCCGTTCTGCTTTAGGATGCGGGTGGCATAATATGCGGTTTGGCCGACGTTGCAATGGACCCATATCTCTTTGTCCCTAGGTAATTCGCCCATGCGCGAGCGCAATTCGCCCAAAGGGATGTGAATCGTGCCGTTGATCGATCCCGAGGCCGCCGCCGAGGGCGGACGCACATCGAGCGTAACGGGCGTTTGATCCGCCGCGGCCAAAACTTTCCAATCGGTCCAGGAGGCCGCCGCCACGTCGCCTCGCAGAATATTCCCCCCCACAAACCCGGCGATATTTATCGGGTCTTTCGCGCTGCCGTACTGAGGCGCATAACAGAGTTCGGCCTCTTCCAAGTCGAATACCGTGGCGCCTTTTTGTATTGCCATGGCCAAAACGTCAATCCGCTTGTCCACACCGGCCTTGCCTACGGCTTGCGCGCCCAACAGTCGGCTGGTATCCGGATTGAAAAGAAGTTTTAAAGAAATTCGTTCAGCGCCCGGATAATAGCCGGCATGATGGGAAGAATGGGTGTAGGTTTTTTGGTAGGCAATGCCCTCGCGGCGGAGGGTCTTTTCCGTGGCCCCGGTCATGGCCAGCGTAAGGTCGAACACGCCCACCACCGCCGTGCCTTGAGAACCGCGATAATGGGCGTCTCGCCCGCAAATCACGTCCGCCGCGATGCGGCCCTGGCGGTTGGCCGGCCCAGCCAGGGGAATCAGCACGGGCGCTCCGGTGACAAAATCCCGCACTTCCACGGCGTCGCCGATGGCGAAAATCGCCGCATCGCTGGTCAGCATCTGATCGTCCACCCGGATGCCACCCGTCGGACCGATCTCCAGGCCGCACTGTACGGCCAATTCGACGTCCGGTTTCACGCCCAAGGCCAAGATGACCACTCCGGCCATGTGCCGCTCATTTTTTTTGGTGACCACCATGATCTTGCCGTCCACTGCCGACTCAAACGCAATCACCTCGCTCTCCATGTGCAAATCCACGCCTTGCTTGTGCAATTCCTGGTAAACCGGACTGACCATTTCCGGGTCCATGGGAGGCATCGCCTGGTTGAGGCGTTCGATCAAGGTGACTTCCATGCCGCGGCGGCTGAAATTCTCCGCCATTTCCAGGCCGATGTAGCCCGCTCCGACCACAATCGCCCGGGCCGGATTGTGATAGTTAAGCCATGATTGAAGGCAATCGACATCCTGTAGATTGCGGATGGAAAAAATCCCCGGCAGGTCGATTCCTTCCAGCGGCGGACGAATTGGAGCGGCTCCGGGCGCCAACACCAAAACATCGTACGCCTCCCGGCCGACCGCGCCGGTTTGCAGATTTTGCACCTCGACGGTTTTTTCTCCCCGGTCGATCGAACGCACCGCGTGCCGCGTCCGCACCTCGATGCGAAATATGTCCCGGAACCGTTCGGGCGTGGACACCAGCAATTGCCGGCGGTCGGCGATCGCTCCGCCCACGTAATACGGCAACCCGCAATTGGCGAAAGACACGTCGCCGCCGCGTTCGAAAATGAAAATCTCGGCGAATTCATCCATGCGGCGCAAGCGTGCCGCACAAGAAGCCCCGCCGGCCACGCCGCCGACAATTACAACCCGCTTCGATGCCATGGTTATTTCCTTAATTCAGAGGTTATTTCCTTATTCAGAGCCGGACTGTGTCAGTCCGGGGCATGAAATGGCGAACCTGGACGGCGCCGCACGGCTCTTAAAATTTGGATGTTCTTTATATTTTCAGCCCTCAGCCCTTACCAGGAGGACAGACATTCTTGTCTACCCTTTGTATTTTATCCTTTTCAATGACCTTGACCATCCTGCAAAGTCATAAGAAAATGTATCATTCCATTTCAAGCCAAGCGAGAATATCCCCATGCCAGCCAGTATAAAAGTCCCCGATGCCGCCGGACGCTTTGGACCCTTCGGCGGCCGTTACGTTCCTGAAACCTTGACCCACGCCTTGGAGGAACTGGCGGCCGAGTACGATAAAGCCGTCGCCGACGCAAGTTTCCAAAACGAACTTGATGAATTATACCGGCATTATGTGGGCCGTCCGTCACCGCTTTATTTCGCCCGCCGGCTTACACAACGATGCGGCGGCGCTCAAATTTATCTGAAACGCGAAGACCTAAACCATACCGGCGCGCATAAAATAAACAATACCCTCGGCCAGGCCCTTTTGACCCAACGGATGGGAAAACGCCGGGTGATCGCCGAAACCGGCGCCGGGCAGCACGGCGTGGCAACCGCAACGGCTTGTGCCCGGTTCGGTTTGCAATGCGTGGTCTACATGGGCGAGGAAGACATCCGCCGCCAAAAGCCAAACGTCCTGAGCATGAAACTCCTGGGGGCCGAGGTCAGGCCCGTTACCAGCGGTTCGCGCACCCTGCGCGACGCCGTGAACGAAGCCTTTCGCGACTGGATGAGTTCCGTGGAAAACACGCACTACATCCTCGGCTCGGTGGTCGGGCCGCACCCCTTTCCGCGCATCGTCCGCGATTTTCAATCCATTATCGGTCGGGAAACGCGGGTCCAATGCCTGGAGCAGATCGGCCGCCTGCCCGATATGATAGTGGCCTGCGTGGGCGGGGGCAGCAATGCCGCCGGAATGTTTTATCCGTTCGTGCCCGACGAGACGGTAAAACTCATCGGAGTCGAGGCCGGCGGACGCTCCAACAAACTCGGCGACCATGCCGCCACGCTCTGTTACGGCCGTCCGGGCGTGCTGCACGGCAGCTTTAGTTACGTACTCCAGGACGAAGACGGACAGACTAGCGATGTGCATAGCGTGTCGGCCGGGTTGGACTATCCCGGCACCGGCCCGGAACACAGTTATTGGAAACAGACCGGCCGGGTGGCCTATACCAGTGCCGGCGACGCCGAGGCCCTCGACGCCTTCGATGCCCTTGCACGCGCCGAGGGCATCCTTCCGGCCCTGGAAAGTTCTCACGCCCTGTCCGAGGCCATGAAACAGGCCGCCCGGCTGAAAACCGATGAAATCATCGTCGTCTGCCTGTCCGGCCGCGGCGACAAAGACGCCGCCGAAATCGCCCGCCTGCGAGGTCAATGAAACCGCTTGCGGTTTCGCGTGAATAACTATCCACTATTTACTTTTTTCCAATCCATAATCCCCAATCCCTTTAATGTCAACCATCGACCAACTCTTTGCTCAGCTTCGTTCCGCCGGACGCAAGGCCTTTATGCCCTTTGTCACGGCGGGTGATCCGGATTTGGATTTCACCTCAGCCCTGATCCGCGAACTTGCCGCCCGGGGCGCAAACCTCTGCGAATTGGGAATCCCCTACAGCGATCCAATCGCCGACGGGCCGGTGATTCAGGCATCTTACACCCGGGCACTGGACAAAAAAATCAAACTGGCCGACATCTTGAAAACCCTGGGAAAACTAACGCCCGGCCTCCAACTCCCCATTGTGACCATGGTCAGTTACCCCATTGTTTTTCGCCGCGGGCTGGAAAAGTTCGTGACCGACGCAAAAGCTGCCGGCGTGGCAGGCGCTATCGTGCCCGACCTGCCTGTAGAGGAAGCCGGACCGATGGCCGATGTCTGCCGGCGTGAGGATTTTTCCTTGATCCAGCTCATCACGCCCGCCACGCCCCGCGATCGCGCCCTGAAAATCGCCGAGCGGACCACCGGCTTCATCTACTACGTTTCGGTCATCGGCATCACCGGCGAGCGCACCGCGCTGCCCCAGTCGATTCTGGACAACGTCGCCTGGCTCCGCTCACAAACGCCGCTGCCTATCTGCATCGGTTTCGGCATCAGCCGGCCCGAGCACGTGCGGATGCTGTCGCCCGTGGCCGACGGCCTGATCGTCGGCTCGGCCATAGTCCGCCGCATGTCCGACGCGGCCCAAAGACCCCGCCAAGAGGTTTTAAAAGAAATCGGCGAATACGCCGCCGAACTAATCGCCGCGATGCAATAGGAGTCTAGTACGCTTTCCTGAAAGTTCTTTCCGGCAATCGATGAACCGCTTGCGGCTTCGCGGGAATCGCCGCCGGCAAAGACTTGCTGGATGATGTACAAGGAATTAGCGACGCAATGGCCGTTCTAATTCTGTATTTTTCTCATCGGATCGCCGGGTTTGATAAGCTGCCGAACAAAAAGGCATTTATCCAAATTTACGTCGTAAACGTACATCATTCCCGTATTGCGGTCAAAGAAACCCGTGAAACCGCTTATGTACGGAACCGCTTGCATCTGTCCGGTCAACTGCATTTGCTGGGCTTTTTCCTGAGCATGGGTTAAAGGCAGGAACGATCCGGCCACGAAAGCCGAAAGAATCGCACCTAAAACAAAAGCAATAATAACGGATCGATTGTTTGTCATGATTTTTATCCTCCTTGAGAAAATGGAAATATTGCTCTCTCTGTTTTTATTGTTTCACGATAATTCCCGCATAATTTGATTAAATGCTTGCAAGCAATGAATGTCAAGTTCGCTGTCAAAATCCGCCAGGCATTTTTCCACAAAGGATCGATCGTATTCGGGATTTTTTTGAATCACATTTTTGACATCCTCCAGGTCTCGCGGCCTACGGGCGAAAATTTTTAATATAATCAAATCTTCGAGAGATACAAATCGAATATCTACTCCGCCAAGGGTGACCGCCTTGCTTCTTTGTATGGCCTGACGCTCGAACTCGGACAGGGAGAAAACGAAGTCGATTCTGATTTTCGTCTCGGGATCGAGTACGGGAAGCACGAAAGTTTGGCGCAGAAATTCCTCGACGTCATCCACTAATACTTTGAATCCTAAATTCCTCGTCAAACGCAAAATCGGTTCCGCCCGTGAGGTATCGAGTCCCAGTGTGACGTCTATATCGCGCGTAATGCGCGGTTCGCCATACAATAAAACCGCCTGCCCTCCAAATATCATGTAAGGCACGGATTCCTGTTCCAAGCCGATAGCCAATTTTTTAAGAAGACTTTCGAACACGATTTATAATGCTCGCTATACGAATGTTTTTTTCGATTCCTTCCAATGGATTCGATCCCGAAAAGTGGCCGAATTTTCGCGCAAGTTCATACATGCCGTCCAGCAACCGCAGATTTTCCTCGAAATCGGGTTTCTGGCCGGCAATCCATTTTTCTTCAAACCGACGGAAAATGTCGGGATTTTTTATCATTGCGATTTACCCGGCCGTCCTTCCATTTCGGCGAATAAATCGGCAAGCGCCAATTCAAAGCCGGGCAAAACCTCGCCGCCCGATAGAGACTGCGTTTCGTCCAACACCGTGCATTGATCCGGCGCGGTATAGACCTTCGCGCTTCGAGTGGCGGCTTCGATATACCAAACCAAGCGAACACCGGCCGAAAAATAATCCTGGAGTTTTCGCCGCAGTTCGCCTTCTGTATTGCCTGGAGAAAGAACCTCCACAGCCAAGTCCGGCGCAACAGCGGGAATTTGCACCTGAGGCAATTTGCCGCCGGGAAATTTCCCCCAACTGATAAATGAAACGTCCGGAATGCGAACCTGCCCGGGAAGAATACGCAAAGTGCCGGCCTCGCCCAGTATGATTCCTAATTTATGTGTCTTTACAAAATCTCTCAGATAGCCGCTAAGGGCTATTGCTAAAAGTGATTCGATATATCCCATTGTTTTCTCCACTAACACACCGTCAACGAGTTCGCAAATCCGGTCCTGATGGTCCAGTAAATCGAGCAAGTCCTGCTCGGTGGCCGTGCCCGGCGCGGGAATAAGACGTACGCGATTTGGCGGAACATTACCTAACTGTTCCAGCATATCGGCCACGGTCCAATCGCTTGCACTGGTAGAAGTGGTTATGGCAGCCATGAGAAGTTTTAGTTAAGTAGAGAAAAATACGGCAAACTTACTTTTGTATTATACCTTATTGACGCCTCGTTATACAACTTCCATTTGCCATCCACTAAGAACCATTACCCTCAATAATCCCGTTTCCTCAATCGCGCCTGCACCCGCCCGGGCAGGCCTTGGATCCGTAAAAAACCTTCGGCGTCGGTCTGGTTGTACGAGCCGCCGCCTTCCATGGTGGCAATGCCTTCGTCGTAAAGGCTGTTGGGGCTCGATCGCCCGTCCACGATGATATTTCCTTTATATAGTTGCAGGCTTACCTGGCCGGTAATGGGTTTTTGCGCCTCGCGGATAAATGCCATTAGCGCGTCCATCTTGGCATGGTACCAAAAACCGTAATACACCATCTCGGCCACTTCCGGGGCCAGCCGGTCGCGGAGGTGCATCAGGTCGCGGTCCATGGTCAACTGTTCCACCAGCCGATGTGCCTCGTACAGAATCGTCATGCCCGGGGCTTCATACACGCCACGGCTCTTCATGCCCACAAAGCGGTTCTCCACCATGTCGATCCGCCCTATGCCGTTGCGGCCCCCGATGTCGTTCAACCATGCGACCATCTCGAAGGCGTCCATCGCATCGCCGTTGACCTTTACCGGCACGCCCGAGATAAACT
>JBEKGL010000130.1:0-8587 GCA_050012815.1 Thermoguttaceae bacterium | reverse complement strand
GTAATTTGCGGTTACGGCGACGTGGGCAAGGGCTGTGTGCATTCGATGCGGGCCTATGGCGCACGGGTGCTTGTGACCGAGATCGATCCGATCTGCGCGTTGCAGGCGGCGATGGAAGGTTACGAAGTCACTACCATGGAAGACGCCGCATCGAGGGGCAACATTTTCGTCACCGCCACCGGGTGCCGCGACATAATCCTGGGCAAACATATCGAACGGATGCCCAACGACGCCATTGTGTGCAACATCGGGCATTTCGATTTGGAAATCGACGTGGCCTATCTAAATAACCGTAAAGACATCAAGAAAACGAATATCAAGTCTTTAGTTGATAAATATACATTCCCCGACGGCCATTCGATAATCCTCTTGGCCGAGGGCCGGCTGGTGAATTTAGGCTGCGCTACCGGGCATCCGTCGTTTGTGATGTCGAATTCATTTACGAACCAGGTTTTGGCCCAAATCGCCTTGTGGACAGAACCGGAAAAATATCCCCTGGGCGTACACGTGCTGCCAAAAAAGCTCGACGAAGAAGTCGCCCGGCTGCACTTGGAACAACTCGGCGTAAAGCTCACCAAACTAACGCCCGAGCAGGCCGAGTATCTGGGCATTCCCGTAACCGGCCCGTTCAAGCCGGATTACTATCGGTATTGATAGCCTCTCCCCAAAGTCCCCTCTTCTTTTGGGAGCGGGTTAGGGTGAGGGTAGATCGGACTGACTATGCAAAGATGTTATCTCATCGGATAGCAGATATCCTAGGTGGGTGACTTCATAAATGGAATCAGAATGTTTTTCAATTAAGCCTTTATTCTCAAGTTCTATTAAGGCGACTTTGAATTTTGCTTCACCGCGTTTATTCCCAATTTCATAAGGACAATCTTGATCACCTGGGGAAATTTCTAGTCCAGATAAATCTTCGCTTACAAGAATCATTCCTTGGCGATCCCCAGTTGTATAAGCGGCAGCCAATAAAAGTTTGATGGCTTCGGAAGAAAGCGATCCGACCTCTGGAATTCTATTGCCAATACTAATTTTTCCCGACACTCTCTCGATTATCTGATCAGTATTGTCTGGCTCGTTGTCCGGCAACTTACCATCCGCAACCATTTGTATCAGCGCATCACAATGCCCTTTAAGTTCTTCATAAGTAAATCTGCGCGTGAATGGAACCTGAGAATGAACGTCCACATGGCAGGTAATGCAAGTGACAATCAAATTATCTTCTTCGTTCGTTCCGTCATCGCCTTTGGGTTTAATGTGATGGACTTGTAGCTTTGTAGGGCGAAAGCGCCGACAAATGCAGCATCGTCTCGCACATTTTACCATCATTTGATCGATCAGATTCTGTGGAATATTATCCATTTTTTAACATCCACAGTGTTATTGTGTTTTTACTGCATCAAATCCTTTAGACGATGAGGTTTGAGGCGAAGGAATGGAACGCCACCATTTGGCTAAAGGATCATCGGATTTTTCCAGCCATTCCCGGCGGCGGCGGGCGATTTCTTCGTCGGTGAGTCCTTCATATTTTTTAGCCATGCGTGCCTGCAACTCATATTTCATTTGCACGCAATCAAAGCTTTTATTTTTTTTCATTAGACAACCTCCCAAGGGGAACGAATGTCAATTAAACGGTAGCTTAAAGCAAGATTAACTGAATTGAACGCCCGAATTTTTTCAATATGCACTATATGTTTAAAATTCCAACTGACAATGCAATCTACAATGGCTATCGTTGCCAAAGCAACGTGATGAGCATCCGCCTTGGAACTTGGCCCAACTACATTTGATTGCAGATAAGCATCTCTGAGTTGCGTTGCTTCCGGTGAATAAGCAAGCCTCTCCGTGGAATGACTCGGTAATGATTCCAAGAGGGAACGGACATTCTCCGGTGCATCGGTTAGCTCATCCACCAATAAGTCTGAGATAACAAATATTATTTCGCCTCTGCGAACTTTTTCTGTTAAGGCCAAACTTGCTTCGGCAAACTCCTTGTCGAAACAGCCGCCAAGAATCGAAGTGTCAACGTAAAAGCGAGGTTTCATACTCAGACTCCACTAAAATTATCCGACTTTGCGCACCACGCCGACGACAGCGCCCAAAACGCGGGCGTTTTTGACGTAGATGGGCTTCATCGTCGAGTTGGCCGGCTCCAGGCGGATGCGGTTTTTCTCGGGAAACCAGCGCTTCAGCGTGGCTTCACCTTCGTCGGTCATGGCCACCACGATCTGGCCTTTGCGGGCGGTCCGCTGCTTTTGGATCACCACAAAGTCGCCGTCCGAGATTTGATCCTCGATCATCGAGTCGCCTTTGACTTGCAGCACGAATAGGTTTTTGTTCTTGGGATCGAACATCTCGTCGAAATCGACCCGTTCCGACTGTTCGACGGCCTCGTGCAGCACGCCGGCGGCGATCTGACCGGCCAGGGGCAAACCGCGCTCTTCGATCGGCTCGGCCAGCAATTCGATCGCACGAGAAAGATTTTGCTCCCGTTTGATGGCCCCCTTTTTTTCCAATGCCTTGAGGTGGCATACCACGCCGTTGGGGGAGTTGATGTCGAATTCCAGTCCAATTTCACGGACAGTGGGGCCGTATCCCCGATTGCGGATTTTATCGCGAATGAATTCGTAAACTGCCTGCTGACGTTCAGTTAAGTTTTCAAAAATATCCATGGTTTTTCCAGTATTACAGGTTTGGTACAAAGATTAGTGGTAAGCTCTGGATAATTGTACAATATACAGGCGTATAGAGTCAAGTGAAACTCAGAACGCAGGAATGTAGAAGTAAGAACCAGCAGTTCTGCGTTCTGCGTTCTGAGTTCTTACTTCCTTCCGCTGGTTACCACCATATTATCGCGATGGATGATCTCGTCGTAGGGGCGATAGCCGAGCACTTGGGCAATTTTATCGGTTTTCAAACCCTTGATGCGGCGGATATCATCGGCGGAGTAATTGGTTAAACCGCGGGCGAATTCGTGATTTTCGGGGTCACGCAGCGCTACGGCATCTCCTTTGATGAAATCGCCTTCCACGTCCACCACGCCGATGGCCAATAGGCTTTTACCCCTTTTTTCGATGGCCTCGCGGGCGCCGGCGTCGAGTAACAACCGGCCGCGAGGCTTAACCGTCAGCCCGATCCAGCGTTTTCGGGCAGTCACAGTATGTCCTTGGGCCAGGAACAATGTGCCGACACATTCTCCGGCCAGGATGCGGGGTAGAACGTCAGGAGAACGGCCATGGGCGATAATCACATTTTCGCCGCCGGTGGTTGCCAATCGAGCGGCTTCAAGCTTACTAGCCATGCCTCCTTTACTTATATCTCCCAACTTATCGCGCACCAGACCGAAAATCGAGTCGTCCAGGCAATCAACTATTGGAATTACTTTACTGCCGGGCGATTTGGGATCGCCATCGTAAAGTCCTTCCACGTCGGAAAGCAGCACTAAAAGGGGAGCAAGAATAAGGTTGGTAATCATTGCCGCCAGTCGATCGTTATCGCCAAAAGTGGTCTGCAACTCCTCGACGGCCACGGTATCGTTTTCGTTAATGATCGGCACTGCCCCGAGTTCCAGGAGCGAAAGCAAGGTATTCCGGGCGTTGAGGTAGCGGATGCGATGCTCCATGTCTTCGGCGGTGAGGAGGATTTGAGCGGCATGGCGTCCGTGCTTGAAAAGCGCCCTTTCGTAAGATTCGATGAGCAGACTTTGCCCCACGGCGGCAACGGCCTGAAGGCGGGCCAGATCGGGGGGGCGGTTTTTCAGACCCAGCCGGCCCATGCCCGCGCCCACGGCCCCGGAGCTTACCAACACCACCTTCCGGCCGGTTTCCAGCACCTGGTGGATCTGTTCAGCCAGGTTGTCGATTCGCTGTTGGTCGAGTTGGCCGTCGGTCCGGGTCAAAACTCTAGTGCCTACTTTGACCACTATCGTCGACGAAGTAGCGGCGATTTCCTGGCGAATAAGATCGGTCATATATCTAATCGGAGCCGGACAACTTCAGTCCATTAGAACCGGGACAATAGATCCCGGCTCTGATGTTTAAAAGCAAGATTCTTTTCCGAGACTCAATAAGAATCCCAAAACAATCTAAATTGCAGTAATACTAAACGCAAACCCTTAAGATATCGCAACATAAGCGGAAAAGAAAGGGGGAGAAATGCGCAGGATTTTGCCCGCTATTAGTTCGGACCGAAGGAGGATCGAATTTGATCGCTGGAATGTTGAAAGCTGGATTTCGTAGACTGGCCGAGCATCACGACGGCGGAAATGCAAACCAGGAAGATCAATGCTAAAATCACACCATACTCGACGGCAGTGGGACCGTCCGTGGTTTTTAGGAATCGCACAATTTTTCCAAGCAACGATTTCATGGTCCCGCCTATTTATTATTAATTGGTCCCATATTCAATCCTATGCCCAAAGTTTAAAATTGCAATTAATTGGGCAATTTGAAGGTGGCGTTTAAAACTTTATTCTCGCTATGTTCGACAAAATCCTCCCAAACGACACATCAGAGGTCCTGAAAATTGAAAATTGTCAACTTTATTGAGTTGATAAGTACAATATCGCCCCGGGTAGGCAAAAAAATTCCATCCCCAAAATCCATCACTTTAGCTTAGCCGGATCGCTGACTAGCGTATCCTACAATTGCTTGTTGGAACATAAAAATGGCGTATATTAAAATGTCATAAAGTATAAATAATGCGGATTTTTACTGAATGGTGAAAGTTTAATATGCTGCTTCTGTTAAATGACTTTTTAAAACGGACTGTTGATAATAAGTAAGGGACTCTAACAATACCCAACCACCCTCACCCCCGGCCCCTCTCCCGCGAGCGGACGAGGGGAGTATTGTTAGAGTCCCTAAGCAAAATCAACGTACCAAATAATTCAAATAGGAAATATCACATGGTAATCCGTAAGATGATCATTGTGGGATCCGTGGCTTTTTTATTCCGCCTGATATTTATAGTTTGGGGCCTTTCGGATTGGTATTTATTACCGCAAGACACCTTGAGCAGCGTGTATTTTTGCCAAGGCTACGGAATTTGCGCCGGATACGGTTACGTGAGTGAAAACTGGGGTGAAAAGCCTTATAAAAATCTCGCTAAGCTCAGAAAATTAGTCGATCAAGGGCTGCATGTTACTCCGCAAACGGCGCCGCAGTTTGGTGAGAAGGCATTTTTCCCCGAGATGTTGCATCCACCCGGGATGGCCTTGCTGGTCGCCGCCATTCATTGGGCAACAGGCACGCGTGCCGATCTGTATTTTGAAATAATGGGGATGCTACTAGATACGGCGGCCGCGTGTCTTTTCTACTGGTTGGTTTGGAAGTTCTTTAGCGAGCGCATCGCCTTTACGGCGGGTCTGATTTATGCATTATACCCTCCATTGGCTTTTTCAAGCGCCCTGGAAAGATCGTCAGACGGAATCATGCCGGTATTTATTTTGGCCTCTTTAGTCTGTGTACTGCAATCCACGCGCAGTTCGAATAGAAAAGTCGCCGTCTGGTGGCTTCTGTCCGGCATAATGGTGGGAATCAGTGCATACTTGCGGCCGGACTATCTTCTGGTCCCGGTGGCTTATGGATTCGCCCTTTGGATATATACCCGCCGGTTTTGGCGATCGATGCTTGCCATGATAACGATCCAGGCCGCCACACTAATATTGCTGATGCCTTGGGCTTATCGGAACCATCAACTATGCGACAGATGGATCTTCACTTCGACGGCAGTAGGTTGGACGCTGGTCTTGGGTCTTGGCCAATACGACAATCCATGGGGTTTCGTCGGCATAGACGAGCATATCGGTGTCGAAGCCCGCAAACAAGGTTTTTACGCGCCCGAAAGTCCCGAGGCCGATTCATACTTTCGAAATCTATTCTGGCAGTCAATCCGAAACAAACCGTTGGGATACCTATCCGCGATAGTAAAACGAGTTCCCATGGCTATCCTTGCCCCTCAAACGTTCGGTTTCAAAAATCCCAATAAAACCAGCCGTTTCACAGATGCGTTAGAACAGGGGAAGGATCGTTACAATGTGATTTTATCCAAACCGTTGTATGTCATAAAGGCTTATTGGGAGTATCTGTTGATGGCCGCTATTAGCGTAGCCGGCCTTTTATGCAGTTTGCTTATGCTTTTTTTGGAAAGACGCCGATTCGGATTGGTGTTATTGCTGTTGTCTCCGCAACTTTATTCCATCGGCGTTCACCTATTAATTCACTATGAGCCGCGGTTTGTGCTTCCCAGCATGTTTTCATTTCTAATCGGTTTGGCATACGTTCTTTCCCGAGGATGGCGAGACCGCGAAGTGTCGGTTGTTCCATGCTAACGTCCGGCAAATGACGTCCATCGACTGCGATGCCGTCCTGCGGAGGCCTGCGGAGTTCCGCGGGTTTGCATGCCGCCGACGCGATAAGAAGCGTGAACCTCTTTTCTTATGCTCTTTATGCCCTGATGGACCTCTTGCCGCCGCTTGAAAACACTATTACATTGGTTACTATGTTGATACACATTACGTAGTGACCGCTGAAAAGCGTTGTGTTAAAGGCGTCTAAAACGTCTGTAATGTCATGACTAATATTTATGCGGCGATCTTCGACATGGACGGCGTACTGGTGGACACATATCATGCGCATTTTCAAAGTTGGCTATTGATGGCGAAGCGGGCGGGGCTGAGCTTTACCGAAGGGGAATTCGCCCCGACCTTCGGGCGCACCAGCCGGGAAATCATCGCGCATTTCTGGGGGCAGGGCCGGTACGACGAGGCCCAAATAGCCGCCCTGGACGCCGAAAAAGAAAGGGCCTTTAGGGAAATCATAAGCCAAAATTTTCCAGCCATGCCCGGCGTCCATAAATTGCTCACCAATCTATATATTGCCGATTGGAGACTGGCGGTAGGCTCGTCCGGTCCGCCGGAAAACGTGGAATTGACCCTGGAACGGCTTGGCAAAGGCGATTTATTCAGCGCAATCGTTACTGGAATGGATGTTACGCGGGGCAAACCCGATCCGCAGGTTTTCCTGCTGGCCGCCAAGCGATTGGGCGTTCCGCCGTCGCGGTGCGCGGTAATTGAAGACGCCCAACCGGGCATAACCGCGGCCCATGCTGCCGGAATGGCGGCCGTGGGGCTGGTCAGCACCGGACGGACCCGTGAAGAACTTGACGCCGCCGACCTGGTCGTGGACTCGTTGGCAAAAATTTCGCCCGGGGTGCTGGGGGAACTGATCGACCAACGCGGGAGAAGGTAAAATAATACATGAACCATTTACAATGTTTTGACATCCAGTGATTTGGTGAATATCCCGGGGCACAAGTGCCGCGGCTAAACATTTCCCTTTTTTAATCCTAATTTGCTATCATTGCTACCATGCCAGAAATTCAAGCATTCCGCGGAGTTCGTTACAACCTTGGCCAAGTAGGCTCGTTAAGCGACGTGGTGTCGCCGCCTTACGACGTGATCGGTCCGGAATATCAGGACGAACTTTACAAAAAGCATCCCTGCAACTTCGTGAAGATCGATCTGAACCGCATCGAGCCGGGCGACGACGACGAGCGGAACAACCGTTACACCCGGGCCGGACGTTTTTTACGAAAATGGCAGGGTGAAGGAGTGTTGTTCACCGAGGGCGATCCGGCGCTTTACGTTTATTACCAGGACTTCAGCTATGCCGGCCGGACCTACACCCGGCGCGGGTTCCTGGCCCGGCAGAAGGTTTCGCGTTTCGGCGAAGGGCAGGTGTTTCCGCACGAAGAGACCATGCCCGGCCCAAAACTCGACCGGCTAATGTTGATGGCCGTGACCAAGATGAATCTTAGCCCCATTTTCGGGCTGTATCCGGATCCTGATAAAAACGCCGAAAAATTGCTGGATAAAGCCGTGGCCGATAAGACGCCGCTTCAGGCCGTGGATAAGCAGGGCGTGGTGCATCGGCTCTGGCCGGTGACGGATGTTTCGCTCATTTCGGCCTTGAGCGCCCTGATGGGGCCAAAGCCGGTCTTTATCGCCGACGGCCATCACCGCTACGAAACCTCGTGTAAATATCGCGATCAGGTGTACGACAGCGGCATACTTTCGGCCACGCATCCGGCAAACTACACGCTGATGATGTTCGTGGCCATGGAAGACCCGGGCTTGATCGTCATGCCCACGCACCGCCTTTTCCGCGGAGTGCCGGAAATGACCGGCGGCGAGTTGGCGGCAAAGCTGGGCGAGTGTTTTACCTGCCGCGTAATGGGCGAAGGCCCGGATCTTGCCCCGCAAGTTTGGGAAGAGATCGAAACCGAAGGCAATCAGGGCGCCATCGGCCTTTTCACCCGCAAAGACAACCGCTGGACAATTGCCACAATAACCCCCGCCGGCCAGGCCCGCATGGCCGATGTGGCCGAAGATCATAACGAAGAGTGGCGCCAGTTGGGCGTGGCATTGCTGCATAGGCTGATAATTGCCGATCGTCTGGGCTGTGTCGATCTGCCAAAGCCGACCTACGTGCACCTGGTCGAAGAGGTCGTGTCCGAACTGAAGACCGGCGAATATCCCCTGGCCGCTTTGGTCATGCCCGCCACGGTCGATCATGTGCGCCAGGTA
>JBEKGL010000129.1:0-8596 GCA_050012815.1 Thermoguttaceae bacterium | reverse complement strand
GGTCGCGGCTAAACGATAATAAATCATAAATCAGGAATGAACTCATGTTCCATGCCGCCTTGATAATTGTCTCTTGCTTAAATGTTTTATCCGCCGCTGCCGACGATACACCGGTCGAGAAAATACTTTTTCAATTCACCGGGCAATTCGATCTTGCCTCGGTCGAGGCAAAAGACGCCGTGCCCGGTATTTCAGACGGCGCGCTTAGGATCGCCACCGGTCAAAAAGAGCCTTGGCCCGGAGTTACGCTCAAGGCGCCCGGCGGCCGATGGGATCTTTCCGACTTCGGGTACGTCGCCTTGGACGTGAAAAACGCGGGCAATAACTCCGTGCAGGTTCACTGCCGCGTGGATAATCCCGATGCGGACGGCACGGCCAACTGCATAACCGGAACGATTAACCTCGCGCCCGGCGAAAAACGCACTTTGCACATCCCCCTGCGGAAAACAATGTCCGCTGAAATGCGAAAAAAATTCTTCGGCATGCGCGGATATCCAGGCGGATTGAACCAGGAACACGGCATCGATACGGCCAAAGTCGATAAACTAATCATCTTCGTAAACAACCCCAAAGCCGAGCACGTTTTCGAGATTTCCAACATCCGAGCCGGAGGCACGCTCGCCTTCCCCTTGCCGGCGGACGAAGGCAAGTGGTTTCCCATGATCGACGCCACAGGCCAGTATATGCACAAGGATTGGCCCGGCAAAATCCATGCGCCCGAAGAACTGCAAAAGCTGAAGGCGGAGGAAGCCGCCGATCTGGCCGCCCATCCCGGTCCGGCCGATTGGGATCAATACGGCGGATGGAAAAACGGTCCGCAACTTAAGGCCACCGGCCGTTTCCGTGTGGAAAAAATCGACGCTCACTGGTGGTTCGTCGATCCCGATGGCCGCTTGTTCTGGTCCAACGGCGTCGATTGCGTCGAGCCGGGCCACGACGTTACGTCGTTGACCAATCGCCGGGAGTGGTTCGCCGATCTGCCCGCCGACGATTCGCCGCTAGCCGCTTTTTATGGCAGGAGTTTTAATCGCCCAAGAGGCGCCAATCGAAATCAGCCCAGCGAAACTTACAATTTCGGCGCAGCCAATCTGCTGCGAAAATACGGCGACGACTGGAAAGCGCAATTCGCGTCAATCGTACATCGGCGCATGCGAAGCTGGGGACTGAACACCATCGGCAACTGGTCAAGCGGCGAAATCTGCTCCATGCACAAAACGCCTTATACCGCGACCGTTTACGTGCAGACAAAATATTTGAGCGGAAAAAGCGGGTATTCCGGCCCTGATGTTTTCGATCCCGGTTTTGCCGGGGCGGTGCGCAGGGCCGTCGGGCGGCACAAAGACAAAGCGGCCGGCGATCCGTGGTGCCTGGGCTACTTCGTCGATAACGAACTGGGCTGGGGCGATGAACTTTCGCTGGGCATGACTACCTTGGCCGCCCCCGCCGATCAGCCGGCCAAGAAGATTTTCTTGGACGATCTCAAAGCGAAATACGAAACCATCGAACAACTCAACAAGGCTTGGGCAGCGCAATACGCCTCCTGGGAAGCGTTGCTCGAATCCACCGCTCCCGCCGATGCAAAAAAAGCCCGGGATGATTTGGCCGCTTTTTATACCAAGTCGGCCGAACGATACTTCCAAGTCTGCCGCGACGCGGTCAAGGAAACCGATCCGCAAGGGCTTTATCTGGGTTGCCGCTTTGCCGGATCGAACGAGCGGGTAGTCCAGGCGGCGGCCAAATACTGCGACGTGGTCAGTTTCAACAAGTACCAGCGCAGTGTCGCCGATCTCAGCCTGCCCGAGGGCCTGGATAAACCGATCATTATCGGCGAGTTTCACTTCGGCGCTCTGGACCGCGGGCTGCCGCATCCCGGTCTTGTGCCCACTGCCGATCAGCAAGACCGCGCCGATTCGTACAATCGCTATGTCCTAATCGCGCTAAAAAATCCGCTGATTGTCGGCACACATTGGTTCCAGTTCAGCGACCAGCCCTTTACCGGGCGATTCGACGGCGAGAACTACCAAATCGGTTTTGTCGACGTCTGCGATACGCCGAATCCCGAGATCGTCCGAGCCTGCCGCGAGATCGGCGAGAAGATGTATTCGGTCAGAACGTCAGAATAGTTGACGACGTTTAGGAAACGCGGACGCTGAAGCCGATATCGGCGCCGACTGCCTGGGCGTAGCGATAGAGTGTATCGACCGTCGGATTTACATAAACGCCGTTTTCGAGGCGGCTGATCGCCGCCCGATCCGTGCCGCAGCGCTTGGCTACATCCGTCAGACTTAATCCTTGATTTTCACGATGCTTCTTCAATTTGCTGAGCATCACTCGAAGGTCCAGATATTCGCCTTGCGAGACCACTTCGGTCGCATCACCACTGGCAAGCAGCTCTTCCAGGCCGGGGCGATCGCGTTTGAACCGTTTCCGAACCTCTTCCAATCGTTGCTCATCTTCGGGCGTCCGCTTTAGTTTTCGATGAATTCGTTTTGTGCTCATGCTTATTTCTCCACGCGCGGTTCGGGGGCCGAATATGCGATAACCGGATAAATTGTCAACGGATCCTCGTCGGCCACCTCCCACACCACCGCAAGATAGCGCCCTGCCGCAGTCCAGCCAAATGTAATTGGCCGGCCGCTGGAGGCACTGTAAACAGTACGACTATGTCGATCATTCAATACTTCTTCAACTTCCTCGGGCGTCACGTCGTGCTCGGCTATATGCAGGACATTTCCGCGCGGATCGTCTTCCAAATCCCAAATCACCCTAACCATAACCACAGCCCTTAATCCCTTGGCTGAATTCACGTCCTGTTGTAATATATTACAATATCAGCATACTTTAGTCAAGCCAATAACCCAACTAGAAGGATATTCTCACTCCAGCCCGGCGTTAATATCTTTCCCGTGTTGCTCCAGCCAATCGAGCATTTGTTTGACGCTGCCGGTGGCCATGGCGATGCAGGTGTCGGCCGCTCCGTAATAGAGGCGGAGGGTGTCGCCGTCGCCTTCCAGGGTATATCCGCAGGGGAAAATTACGTTATTTACATCGCCGAAGCGTTCGTAGTTTGTTTCCGGGCCGAAGACCCAGGCATCGCCACGGCGCAGACAGACCTCGGGCGATTCCCGATCCAAGAGGGCCAAGCCCACGCGATATAGCTTCCCTGAGGCCGTATCTTTCACGCCATGATAGATGAGCAGCCATCCATGCGGCGTTTCGATGGGCGGCACCGAGAGTCCGATTTTTCCGGCATCCCACCACGCCCCGCGCCGGGCGTTCATAATCAGTTTATGACTTCCCCAATGCCTTAGGTCGGGCGAATATGAAATCCAGATGTGTGCGCCTTGGGGACTTACAGGTCGATGAATCAATGTCCAATAGGAACCGATCCGTTTAGGCAGCAGCGCCGCATCCTTGTCTTCGGGAGGCATGATCTGTCCGAATCGCTCGAAGTCGTGAAAATCTTCGGTCAAGGCCAAAGATACGCCCGGCCCTCCTTTCGAATAAGAAGTGTAAACAACGGCGAATTTGTTGATCTCCGCAAGGAATGTAATCCGCGGGTCTTCGATGCCCCAGGTTTCTTCCGTATGTTTTTCGAGATCAGGCAATAGTGTAGGTGCGGGATCGATGATCCAGCCGTCCACGCCGTTCCTGGATCGCGCGGCGCACAAATGCGAGACACCGCGCCGGTCTTCCACTCGGCAAAGCAGGAGGGTTGTGCCATCGGCCAATAGCGCAGCCCCGGCGTTGAAAATCGTATTAACGGCATAGGGCCAAAGCTGGGCGGTCAGCAGGGGATTTACCGGATGCCGCTTAAAAAGTATGTCGCGTTCTTGCGAGTGATTCATGGTGTAAACCTACATGAGGGTTCAGGGTTCAGAGATCAGGGGAGAAATTGCATATTGCTGAAGAAAGAGGACAGTGGGCAGTGAGGGGTGGGCAGTTTACTGCCCACTTGAATGTGAATGTATTCGCGAAACCGCAAGCGGTTTCTTTCATCCTTCACCCTTCCCTAATCCCCAATCCCTAATCTGACCTCTGAACACTTTGTAATGACGATACCTTAGACAACTGCTGTGTAATTTTCCGCGATGTTGGGGCGGGCGCTTGACCGTTGCCGGAGGTTTTTTCGCGTCCGGCGGGGATGATGTATTCCAACAATCGCAGTTCGGCCAGGGAAAGCAGGAAAACCAGGGTCGATTCCGAACCTTGATTGGCGCTTGGCCCCTCGGTCGAAAGTCCGTCGCAGCAACCGCCTGTCAGCGAATCGTATAAGGCCGCGCCCACGTCGTTGCGGCCAAGGTACCATTCGAAGGCGCGAATCGCCTCCTGTTTCCACCAGGCCTGACCGGTAAAGTGGAAGGCCTCGATACATGCCGAAATAGTGGCATGGGCCTCGATGGGCTGCTGATCGAATCGGGCCCGGTTTCCGCCGTGGGGATAGAATCCCTGGTTGCCGATTGGAATAAAGTGCCCTTCGTTGGAGGTCTGTATGGAAATCAGCCACTCCAGGGCCTCAAGTCCAGCCGCTTCCATCGCTTTTTGTTGCATCCCTTGACCGGAAAGCAAAAGCGCGTGCGGCAACGAGGCGTTGGCATAAGTCAATTGATTGTCAAACCAATTCCAATCCGCGGAAGCGTTTTTTTGAAAGGCCCCATACAGATGTTCGGCAAGCGCGGCGCGTATTTCTTGTGCCGACCTGTCTCCTGGAAAATGGCGCAAATACGTATCCAGCGCGATAAGGGTAAATGAAACCGAGCGAAGATCGGTAAACTCACGCGCGGTCGGCAGCGTCCGTTCGAACAATCGCGCCGCCGCCCGACGCAGCCCTTCCTGCCGCGACCGGCCCAGCACCGTGGCCAATCCCCACAGGGCCCGGGCGTGGCTGTCCGGCGATCCTGTCTCCTCGAGCCAGCGGCGGTCGTAGCCCATAAAGTTGCGGAAATGTCCGTTTTCCTTGTTGTAGGCATGCCACAGAAACGCCAGGCAACGCGTGGCCAATCCGTTAAGCTGACGCAGGCCTTCCTTGCCGAGTTCTTCCAAGAGAATGGCGAAAATCAATCCCCGAGCGTTATCGTCGGTGGTGTAACCTTCCGAATAGTTTGGCACCGTTCCTATGGCATGTTGAAGTATGCCCACGTCGTCGGTCAGCCGATGAAGATGCGAGAGGTTGAAGGGCGGCAGTTCGACCTGGCCGTCGGCAAGAGTTTTTGCGTTGTAAACCACGCGCGGCAAGGCCGCCCGTTCCTGCCATGCCCACTCGAAGGTTTTCATGTATTCCTGGGCCACCACCGGCCAGATCATGTTTCTGCCCAAGAGGTAGGCTTGCTTACGAATGGCATGCCGCCGGGTTTCGTCTCCAACCAGATCAATGACGGCCTCGGCCAGTGCTTTTGTATCGCCGAAGGGGACGATAATTCCTTTACCGTCGGCCAATAATTCTTCGGCGTGCCAATAAGGAGTGGAGATGACCGCCTTTCCCGCCCCCAAGGCATAAGCCAGCGTGCCGGAAGTGATTTGCTCTTTGTTCAAATACGGCGTTACATAAAGATCGGCGGTGCCGATGGCTTCGATCATTTCTTCCTGGCTCACGAAACGATTGTGGAAAATGACATTTTGCTCAACGCCCAATTTCCTCGCCATCAACTGTAAGGAAATCCGATAGGATTCGCCCTCGGATTTGACAACGTGCGGGTGCGTGGCCCCGACAACCATGTAAACGGCATTGGGACAGTGCTTGAGAATCTCGGGCAGCGCCTTAATTACGTTCTCGATGCCCTTGCTCCGACCCAACAGTCCGAACGTCAAGATTACGAATTTCCCTTCGACCCCGAAATGGTCTTTGTAAAAATTCGGATCCGTAAAAGGCATGTCATAAATGCCGTGAGGTATGAAAACCACCTTGTCGGAAGAAAACCCATACCGCTCGCGCAAGAATTCGATCCCCTTATCGCTCATCGATACAACGCGCTCCGAGCGCTCCACAATCTCCGAAAGCACTTCGCGTTGGATCGGATTGGGTTGACCGGGAATCGTGTGCAAGGTGGTGATTACCGGAGCCCGCAGGTCGCGAAGCAGCGAGAGGATGTGACTTCCCTCCGGTCCCCCGAAGATGCCGAACTCGTGCTGCAAGCAAACAAGGTTTACTTTATTGACATTCAAAAAGTCGGCCGCCTGCCGGTACGAGGTAAGATCGTTTTGCCGCAGTTCGAAGCGCACGCGGGGCGGGTAGTTGTAGCCCGCCTCGGTATCGTTGACCGGAAGGGCGAAAAAAGTCGCATCCGGAAACTGCGCGGCCAGCGATTCGCACAGATCGGTGGTGAACGTGGCAATGCCGCATATCCGGGGCAAATAATTGCCCACGATGGCGATCCTTTTCATGGCAGTATCCTCCTGCTAAAAGAAACATAAACTATTTCGCTAACCCGCTAAATTGGGCGGGCGGCAATCAAAAGATGCAGCACTTTGCGCTGATTTTTCCAGGCCTGTATGAAACCTAAAGGAAAAAGGTGTGAATTTCTTTATTCAGGCCTTTAACTCACCAATACTTTCACTTCGCTTGGATTTCCTGATTCTTTCAGCATACTCGACGTTTTGGGACGTCAAGTTTTCCTATTCCAAGCAAAACTAACGTATTATTGAACATGGCAGTAACGTCGCAATCCCTGTAACAACAATACTATCAGCAAACGAATTCCCCTGAATTGGCAGGGTTTAGACGTAATTACCATCATTAAATCTACGTCATTCAATAATCTAATTATAATATATGCGTCTAAGTGGAAATAGGCCACCCTCCAATCGTGGGGGGCAATGAACCATTAGACGCGGTTTATTGTATAATGTTACCATGGAAACCATGAAAAACCATGTCGGTCGTAATTCTTTGAAGGTTCATCGTTTGCCGATCCGGTTTGAAAACGACATTCGCCGGGTAATTACCCGACCATTCGACCCCGGCAGTGAAGCCCGCGTCCGCAAGATCATCGATCGCGTCGCCGGACTATCGGATACGGAAGTCGATGGCGTTTTGGCCCAAGTGCTGAAAAAATTCAAAGGCCGCCACAAACAGATCACGGCCGTTTTCGACGAGAATTATCAAACCGCCGCCGCCCTGGCGCACGAAGGCGAAAACATCTCGCCCAATAAACGCTTGTTGATCGGCTCCTATCTCACGGCCGAATACTCGATCGAGTCGGCCGCGCTGTTTAATCCCTCCATCGTCAAGCATCGCAACCAGCGGAATGTTCCTGAAGGCGACGTGCGCTTCATCATGAGCTTTCGCGCAACCGGCGAAGGGCATCTGTCCTCGATCGTTTTTCGCGAGGGGATCATCCACGCCGATCATACAATCACCATGGGTCCGCCCAGCCGTTATTCGCACCGCGTGCGAATTTCCCCCGATAACCAATACGAAAAACTCCTTTTCCACAAAAAACTCCGCGACATCGCCGTTGACGAAACGGCAGCCTCGGCAGTCATGAATCTGCTGCCCGATTATTTTACCATCGCCCAACTCGAACGCGCCATTGCCGCCGCCGCCGAGGCCGCGCCCGAAAATCCCGTTTTCGAGCAGACCCGAAACAGCATCTTATGGCTGGCACGATCGAATTACCAATTGGAGCTGTCCAAAGACGCCCAGACGGCCGAGGTGGTCATCTTTCCCCAAAGCAGCAATGAACGCTACGGCATCGAGGATTTGCGGATGGTGTATTTCGTCGACGACGACGGCGCGGTCACTTACTTCGGCACTTATACGACCTTCGACGGTTATCGTATTCTGCCGCAACTGATGGATACGACCGATTTTCTCCGCATCGGCATCCACACTTTAAACGGCGCCTGTGTCCGGAATAAAGGCCTGGCCTTGTTTCCACGCCGCATCGACGGCCATTACGTGATGTGCTCCCGCTTGGACGGCGAAAATCTTTATATCATGTACTCCGACATCGTGCACTTCTGGGAAACCGCCGAACTGCTGCAAACGCCGAAATCCTCTTGGGAATTCGTGCAGATCGGCAATTGCGGCTCGCCCCTGGAAACGCCCGCCGGCTGGTTGCTCTTAACCCACGGCGTCGGGCCTATGCGGACATATTGCATCGGCGCAATGCTCTTGGATCTTAAGGATCCCATAAAAGTCATCGGTCACCTGGATCAGCCGCTGATCACCGCAAATGAAAAAGAGCGCGACGGCTACGTGCCCAACGTCGTCTACACCTGCGGGGCAATGATCCACAACGATCACCTCTACATCCCCTTCTCCACCTCCGACCACGTCACCCGCTTCGCATACGTGTCGCTGAAGTGCCTGCTCGAACGGCTGGTGGGATGAGATTTTTTAAGCTTCCGTAAGGCCAGATAAAAACATATCAGATTGAATAAATGGATCAAGTATTATTTGCCGCCGGAGTTCTCAGGCCGGCTGGCATCAAGCAATGCCTGTTTTAGCGGTTCGATCCATTGGTTTTTTTGCGGGTCGAACACGCCGAAGCCGGAACAGAACTCCCAATAGGCAAAGCCCATCTTGCGTTTCAGGGCCTCCTCGGCCACGAAGCGGGTCCAGCGGGCACGCGATTCCATCTCGGCCTTGTTGTAT
>JBEKGL010000128.1:0-8608 GCA_050012815.1 Thermoguttaceae bacterium | reverse complement strand
CGCGGGCGCGGATAGTTCCGGTCTTTGAATCCACCTTGTTGTCTATGAAATCCAGTATACCCTTATGAGGAAAGCCGTCCTCTTTGGCCAGGGCGATTTCCACGGGGATGTTCTGATCCTTGATGCGGCTGGGATGGGCGGCCTCGCCCGATTGCCACTTGCGATCGACGTACTTGAGCAAGGCAGTCTCATCGATATTAAAATAGACGTAAATCGGGTCCACGGTCACCACGGTGGTGAGCACCATCGATTCGGCCGTGCCCGGCTGAACCAGGTTTCCTTCCGTGATTCTGGCCCTGCTGACGCGGCCGTCGATGGGCGAAACCACTTTTGTGAATTCAAGGTTCAACTCCGCGTCGCGGACCGCGGCTTCGGCCGTTTGAATTGAGGCCTTGGCAATTGCAAGTTGGGCCGCGTGTTGTTCATACTCGTCCTCGCTGATTGCGCCGGAAGGACGCAGCCGGTCGGAGCGCGCCATGTCGGCCTTGGCCTTTTCCTGCACGGCCTTTAATCGATTCGATTCGCCTTTGGCGCGGTCCAATGCCGCCTGGTAGGGCCGCGGGTCGATCTCGAACAACAGATTGTCCTTTTTCACTTCCTGCCCATCCTCGAAATTAACCTTCACAATATATCCCGTAACACGGGCGCGAACCTCTACTTCTCCCACGGCTGCCGTTTGGCCGGGAAACTCGTAATAGTCGGTCACCTCGCGAGACACCGGATTGCTGACCGTCACTTCAGGCGGCGGCGGAACGACCAGGCCCTGCGCGGGCTTCCCGCATCCCGTCAATGCAATCAGAACGATTCCCAGCAGTACGCCGGCCGCGGATTCCATATATCTCAGATGCAACACAAGAATATCTCCGTCACGGCGAGAATAAATAGTTAATATCCATTAAATATATCAAGACTTGCAGCGTTATTCAACTTTTTTTGGTCGAGATCGTTTTGATCGCATTTTTAAGAGGTTATCAACCGTTCGCAATACTAATTAAATAAAGTAAAAAATAGAAAAAGCCGGCTTATATGAGACTGGCCTTTCCATTGCACCTAAGTCCTTTACATATAATGAGTTACATTCACACATCGGTTCTGGTATTGTTATATAAAAAGCTTGCAATCCATACCTCTAAAGTATTATCTGGAATGTCGTAAATCATAAATCTTTATTAGGGACTCTAACAATACCCAGCCGCCCTCACCCCCGGCCCCTCTCCCGCAAGCGGGCGAGGGGAGTATTGTTAGAGTCCCTTAGTCGGTTTGATGGTATCATTGTTTTGAGCAGGCCGCATTGCACCCCTAGTCTGAAAACCATGAGACGACTCATTTTCATTCCGATCATCCACTCATCCGTCGACTTGGGGTCGATGTCAGAGTCAGTCAAGGCTTATTATTTAAAAACGTTCGGACCGGGTATTTGGAACCAACGGGAACATTTCGTCACGAAATTGTGGAACAACATCCAAGAAAAGATCAATCTTCTGGACATCGATTACAAAAAGGGTCGAATCTACCAGGACGGATTGCCCGTATGCGGATTCGAACAGGAAATCGCTCAAGAACTTGCCAAGGCGGGCAGCAGCAACCATCAACTCATTTTGGAATTAGTCGGCCGTGGCGCCACATTGATGGGAACCGAGGATCCGCAGCTTTTAATTCAAGAATATCAATTGCATCAGCAGGCGCAAGATACATTACATTCGCAACTAGAGAAATCGGAAGAAGCCGCGCGTATGCTGGAAGCCCGGGATAGGTTCGTAGCGAATAGGATTGACGAAACGCTTCAAGACGGTGAAACCGGGTTGCTATTTATGGGGGCCGCGCATCGGCTCGACGTGCTTAAATCAACCGATATTCGTCTTGAGCCCCTGCTGGATTTTTCGTAACGGATGAAATAAATATTCCCTCCGATGTTCAGTTATTCGATTTTCATGTATCTAAAGTCGGGCAGAAGTGATAAGGCGGCCAAGGACCGCTCACCTCCAGCAGCAATCCCACGGAAGCGGTTTCACTGCGTACTTTTTCCACCAGCGTCAACCAACGCTCCGAGACCGATCGCGGCAGGAGAAAGGCCGCATTCCAAAGCATTTTCTCCTGCCGACCCGTCAAATTGGCGGGCAGCGTGCGAGTACGGCAGTAGCGGTCCGCCTGATTCATAAGCGACGTTTCCGCCGCCGCAATTTCCTCCTGGAAACGTTGACGCATGGCCCGCGACTCCCGTTGCCGACCCAGTTTTTGGGTAAGATATCGGGTGCCGGCCCCGGCGTCGCCCGCCTGTGCTGAAGAAACACAGCAAGATGCGGCAGAGTCTTCTTCGATATGACGCGGATCAACATAAATTTTTGCCGCCCATTCCTGCCGGTCGCCGATGGAGTTCAAATAATCGATTACAACCGATTCCCAACGCTCGATCTTGGCAAGCAAGGTTAAACGCGAGTGGAACAGTGTGCCCAGTCTTAGCGGCAGCAGGGGCCGGCGGCGGGCAAGGTCGGAAAGGATTTGATTGTGCCGGATCGCCACTTCGCTCAGCCAATTAACGTCGGTACTGCCGCTCTCTAGCTTTCTTACGTCGAATTTGTCCAAGCCCACGCGGCTGGCCACGCCGGATGTTTGCCTGCACGGCACTATTTCCACGGGAAAACGGGGGTCTACTCCTTGGCCGAGCGAATCCGCCGGGCAGTCGCCGCGAGTCAAGGCATACAGATAATAGTGCTCATTCATTGCGCTTTAACTTGGCTTGGGAAGCGAGTTCCTGAATCGCTTTTACCAGGTATTCCCGGGTGACGAAGAGTTGATTGGCGTCCGGGCTGTCGGGTTTCAGTTTGATCCGTTCCGAGATGGCCGCCATCATCGCCCGGTGGCAAACGGCTTCGATTTCCGCGCCGCTGAAACCTCGAGTCTGCTCCGCCAGCCAACGGGCCGTAACCTCGCCTTCGACCGGCCTGTCGCGCAGGTGCACCTGGAAGATTTTTTCACGCGCCTTTTGATCGGGTAAGGGAAGCTCCACATGGATGTCGAAGCGTCCGGGTCGCAACAGCGCGGCATCGAGCAGGTCGTAGCGGTTCGTGGCGGCCAACACCAAAACGCCCTTGAGTTCCTCGATGCCGTCCAGTTCGGTCAGAAGTTGACTGAGCACCCGGCCGCTGACGCCCGAATCTTCCCGGCCCGATGAACGCGTCGAGGCCAGGGCGTCGATCTCGTCGAAAAAGATGATGCAAGGCGCCGCCTGCCGCGCCTTGTGGAAGACGTCGCGCAAGCCGCGTTCCGACTCGCCCACGTACATCGACAGCAGTTCCGGGCCCTTGATGGAAATGAAATTCACCTCGGTTTCGGTGGCCAGGGCCTTGGCGATCAAGGTTTTTCCGCAACCGGGCGGTCCGGAAAGCAGTATTCCCTTGGGCGTGACCAGTTGAAACGACTCGAATAGTTCCGCGTACTTCAGCGGCCACTCGACCGCCTCCCTTAATCGCTGCTTTACTTCGTCCAATCCGCCCACGTTGTCCCAAGTAACGTTGGGAACCTCGACGAATACTTCGCGCACGGCCGAAGGCTCCACTTCGAGCAGCGCCTCGTCGAAGTCGCTCATCTTGACTATTAACTGGCTGAGTAGTTCGTAGGGGATGCTTTGCTGCGAAAAATCGACTTGCGGAAGGATCCTACGCAAGGCGACCATTCCAGCTTCGCGGCACAGGGCTTCCAGGTCCGCGCCCACAAAACCGTGCGTAATGGCCGCCTGGCGGAGCAGATCAACGTCGGGCTCAAGCGGCATGCCACGGCTGTGAATCTCCAGGATTTCGTGCCGGCCGCGCTGGTCTGGAATGGGGATGGATATTTCGCGGTCGAATCGGCCCGGCCGTCTTAAGGCGGGATCCAACGCATTAGGAAGGTTGGTGGCGGCCAGCACGATTACGTGCTCCCTTTGCGACAGTCCGTCCATTAATGCGAGCAATTGGGCCACCACGCGTTTTTCCACGTCGCCTATCGTCCGCTCGCGCCGCGGGGCGATGGCGTCGATCTCATCGATGAAGATGATGCTAGGCGCTTGGCGGGTGGCTTCCTCGAAAATCTTCCGCAGGTGCGCCTCGCTTTCGCCGTAGAATTTATGGACGATTTCCGGACCGTTGACGGCGAAGAAATTCGCCTCTGTTTCGTGGGCCACTGCCCGGGCAATCAAGGTCTTTCCGCAGCCGGGCGGACCCAGAAGCAACACGCCCTTGGGAGCGTCGATCCCCAATCGCTCGAAGAGTTCCGGGTATTTCAGGGGCAACTCGACGATCTCGCGAATGCGTTCGAGTTGACGTTTCAGCCCGCCGATGTCTTCGTATGAAATAGTCGGCAACGCCCGCGCTGCTGCCCCATCAGTTTTGCGGGCATTGCCGATTTTCAGCACGCTATCCGTGACAATAAGAACCGGCCCGTCGGGAGTCGTGCTCTCGACCAGGAAATCCGCATACCGGTTCCCGAATAGCGTTGCACGCACATTGTCGCCGGCAATCGCCGGCAATCCATCCAATAAAGTTCCGATGTATTCCAGATCGCGATTCGAGAGAGAGTGGCCTTGGGGAACCAACACCACCTCCACCGCTGATTTGGCGGATACCGGGCGGAGAGTCACCGGCTCGCCTATTCCCGACCCGCAATTTCTCCGCGCTATGCCGTCGATCTGCACGTGCCCCTTGCCGCGATGTTCCTTGAAGGTCGGCAATACCTTGCAGATCGTGCGGCGTTGTCCGACCACGTCAACCGTGTCGCCCACGTCGACGCCCAGCCGATTCATGTCGTCGGGGTCGATACGGGCGATTCCGCGGCCCACGTCCTTGCCCACGGACTCGCCGATCTTCAAAGTAATTTCCGCGGTTGCGGTTAAATGTTTTCCCATGTTATTTCTATCGATCGAGGCGAATTTTCAGGATGCCGTTGGTGCAGTCCCAGTGCATTTTCTCTGGCGAGAAATTTCCAGGCAAAGTCACTTCCTTCCAATACTCCTTCTCACCGCGCCCGGCGGTAAGAGTCAGCCGGTCGTCGTGAAGCTCCAATTTGATGTCCTTCTTGCTGATGCCGGGAATTTCCACCAATACCAGAACGTGATCTTCCTCTTCGTATACATCCAAGAGCGGTTCGCGGATGTCCTTATCCGCAGCCTCGCCGGTCGGGCGGGGACGGATATTTCCAAAAGGCTCGACTTTCAGTTCGTGCCGGCCGTTTTCGCCGAGTCCGGTTTTGACGGAAAGGCCGTATACTCCCCGGATTTTTCCACTGGGATCAAGTCCTTTGATTTCACCCGATCTGGTTAATTCTTCTCCCGATTCCGCCAGTTCGCCCAGCTTCTCGATGAAGCCGCCCAGTTTTCCCAGCAGGCCTCCTAATCCGAATTCCATTGATTTTTCCGGCTGCCGAGATTTGCCTGGACTGTCGGGCTTGGCCTGGTTCTTTCGTACTTTTGCCATTCGGATCTCCTTTTGGTTTAGTACCGTCTGTGCTTTTTCAGGATTGTTTTAGATTTTATGGCGGAGCGTGCGGTTGTTGTACGGCTTTACTGGCAAGTCTCCACCTGCCGGCAAGCCCCGACCATACTTCTGATAATCTCGGCATGTCGAATCCGGCTCCCTGCGGCATCGAGCTGAGCACCATAAGTGCCGTTAAAGATATATTTGCCAGGCTCCCCGGATATCTAAAAAAACTCGATGCCACTGACATGCAAGGAAGGTCTTTCTCCAATTATCGGCATGGTAACGAAAAAACTGTGGTATCACCACGTCTATTAAACGTTAGGCCACGTCCTGGCAACTGTCAAACTCAAGCGATCAGGAATCCGGCATGGACATTCTTAAAGACATAACTCGTGTTCTTTCAAGTGGTTAAGCGGTGTCAAAGAAAAAAGATATCGGCTGGATGTATCAGCGTTTTTCACGCTTTTAAGGCCGCGAAAGCGATTTTTTATTGCCGGGCGGTTATGTTGATTTCTTTTTTTATGTATGCCGATCTTTTTTACATTTCTCAACACAACTAACTTCTTTCGCCGGAATAAGTTGGGTATCGAGGGAAATATTTTATGTATGGCAAGATTTGACTCTTAGGAAAGTTAAGGTAGGTTTTGCTTAGATAAGTTAGGGGGCGTGGTTTATCCACAGAAACAAGTATGAAATACCGTGTAAACTGCGTGATTCATACAATAGTTAATGTGTGTAAACCACATATATTCTCTGAAGTACCGCGGTTCGATGCGACGAACTACGTAAAGAAGTTCGTAATTAACGACGCGGTAAAACTTACCTGGTCGTTGATTCTCGATCTTGGATGATGTAAATCCGAGGTGAGAGAATTGTCCTTTTAGAAGGAGAGTTATGATGGCAAAAGTACAAAAGTCCACCGATTCGTCCAGTCTTGCGGAAGTTGTTGATCGCATCCTGGACAAAGGCATTGTAATTGATGCCTGGGTCAAGGTCTCCTTGGTCGGGATCGAGTTGTTGTCGATCGAGGCTCGCGTGGTCATAGCCAGCGTTGAGACGTACTTGAAGTACGCCGAAGCGATTGGTCTGACTGCCACCGCCGCCATGCCTGCTTAGTGTTGGTTTCGAGGATCGGAACCCATTGAGCTGCAGGACAACGGTCTTCCCGCGCCGGTAAGCGATTTTATTCCTGAGGATCTTGCTTTACAACAAGGCGTCCGACGGATGGTATAAGTCGGGGCGGGATGAAACTAAATCGGGTACGGGCAAAAGGAATTCGAAGTACCCATGATGATAGCCGCTTCGGAGGAGGCGCGCCCGCATGGTGGATAATGTCCTTGATAAGACACCCAACTGCGCGCTGCGCGGCCTCCTTCCGGCGCGGATCCGCCGAAGGTACTCGACAAAGCGGGAGATGAAAAAACCGTATCCCGCCAATCAACCGAAACAGGAGTTATCCCATGACATTCTTTACTGAGTTTTTTACCAATCTGCGCGAGAACATCGATCAATTGCATCAGGATCGCCAACAGTTTTATCAGAATACTCGCGAACAGATCAACGAAATGGCCAAACAGGTAAGGTGCCAGTTGGCGGAATTTTCCAGCGATTTGCAGGCGGGCAGCCAGGCCTTTCGGAGCGGTCATCAATCCGACGGCACTCGGCCACACCGTTCCCACCATAAGGCATCGATATAGAAAATAAGGAATAAGCAGATGATCGGTCAAGGAAACGGCCATAGCCGGCTAGCCGTGCACGAACCGGCCGTAGAGGATCAGACCACGGTACGGCCCGTGCCCGGCGAGGCCTTCGTGCTGACTCCCCAGGTTCAGCAACTTGCCGAACGGGCGCTAGCTTTCTTGCAGGCCGGTTATCCGGTCAATCTGTCCGGGCCGGCGGGCACCGGCAAGACCACGATGGCCCTGCACCTAGCCGCCCAGCTCGAGCGACCGGTTACCTTGATTCACGGCGACGACGAGTTCGGCAGTTCCGACCTGGTGGGCAACGACAACGGTTACCAGAAGAGCAAGCTCGTCGATAATTTTATCCATTCGGTGATGAAAACCGAGGAGACCATGCGATCGTTTTGGGTGGACAGCCGTCTGACGACCGCGTGCCGCCACGGTCACACGCTGATCTACGACGAGTTCACCCGCAGCCGCCCCGAGGCCAACAATGTGCTGTTAAGCATATTGGGCGAAGGTTTAATGGATCTACCCAAGCTCCGCCGCGCCGGCGACGGATACTTGCAGGTGCATCCCGATTTTCGGGCGATCTTCACCTCGAATCCGCAGGAGTATGCCGGAGTGCACACCAGCCAGGACGCGCTGATGGACCGGCTGGTCACCATTCACATGAATCACTACGATCGGGAAACCGAGGTGGCGATCACCGCTGCGAAAAGCAACATTTCCATCGAGGACGCCGAGTGGATCGTGGATATAGTGCGCAATTTTCGGCGGCGGAAAATCGGCGGCCACCGGCCCAGCATCCGGGCGGCGATTACAATCGCCCGGGTGATGGCCTATCGGCACGCCGCCTGCAATCCGGATGATCTGCTCTTTCAGTGCATTTGTTGCGACGTACTCGGCCTGAACGGCGCCAGAGGCTACGGCGCCGATGAGAATCCGCTTTCGCCCGACGACGTACGGGCGGCAATTCAGGAAGCATGCGAATTGGCCGATGCGGGAGTCGGTAATTCCGGCTAATGGAAAAACATTATTTCCCATATTGCGGGAGAAGTAAAATATGAGTGTAAAATCAAATAAACACTTACACGATATTCGAACCCTCTCCGACCGGGTAAGCGACGCGGAAAAACCGCAACGCAAATTCATCAAACTGGCGATTCTCGAATTGGAGAAAGTACGTCGAAACAAGGAAAAACGAAAAGCCTCCGAGCAGTTGCTCCATCTCGATAAACGACTCGCGGAGATCGAGCAAGAACAAGGCAGATTGATCGAAGCGGTTTATGTCGTGCATCCGGCGGTTTGCGGATCGCCCGTGAATGCGCCAGAATTTATTTCTCAGGATAAGCAAGTTAATCAGAATAATACGGATTTCAAACTAACCTATTAAGAGTTTATTGCAATACAATATGTCATTCTGAGCGAAGCGAAGAATCTTTCATACAATATGCGGATCATACGCTGCGCTCA
>JBEKGL010000127.1:0-8630 GCA_050012815.1 Thermoguttaceae bacterium | reverse complement strand
GAATTATAACGATTCATTCCCGTGGACCTCGAATTTCCCAAACCAACAAAAACTTGGTTGACAAGGCGTTCGCTGGAAGTATAACCATCTAGACGTTAATTATGGGTTTATGCTTGAACAATGTACAGACATGCCCGACGGCATCTGTCAAAGGTTGCTACAGCCTTTGGAACTCCGTGAAGAAAAAAGAAAAGCCATACTGGATGGTTATATTCCCTAGCTCTTTGGGATGGTTCGCCCTATTGGGTAACAAGGGCCGCATAAAAGAGCTTACCTTTGGTCATCCCTCTGCTCGATCGGCAAAAAAGGCATTGTCGCCCGGTTTTCTGGCCCAGGCCCGGTCTATGTGTGGAAAACCACCGCTGGTGCGCAGGCTTCAAGCTTATGCCAAGGGCGTTGATAAAGATGATTTTCGCGATATCAGGCTCGATCTTGAAGGTCTAAGCGTATTTCAACGCCGGGTATTGGCCTTGTGCCACAAAATTCCCTTTGGAACCACGGTTAGCTACGCACAGTTGGCGGCCCGGGCCGGTTTTCCTCGCTCTTATCGGGCAGTGGGTAATTGCTTGGCGGGCAACAAAATACCAATCATTATTCCCTGCCATCGGGTGGTGCCGACAAACGGCGGTCTTGGATCTTATTCCGCTCCGGGCGGGATACGCATGAAAAAGCGGTTGCTGGGCATCGAAAACCCGGCACTAAATAAGGCTTTTTATTGAGTCTCAGGTTTTTAATGTCGTGGAGTAGATTGCAAATCTGCCCAAAAAGCAGGTTTGGCAACCTGCTCCATATATGACATCTATTACCTGAGACTCAAAAGCCCAAAAATTGGCCTAGAATTGGTTAAGGCTTTTGGGCACAATACCGCCCTTATTTACCTACCCAAAAAACCGCCAACTTATAAGGTATTGCCGGCGTGAGAATTTCGGACCAGGGAAATTCAATGATCTTCGCTCCCGAGACGTCTCCCTTGGAACCGGAATCATGGGACGTCGATCGACGCCAAGACGGCGCGGTCCTGGTCCGCGTACATTCCTCGGACCGGAACGGACAACGCTTGCCCGACGCCGTATTTACCTTCCGCCTGGGCGATCCTCAATATAATTATTGGGAACAAAAGTATCGGAAAAACGCAAAGCGGCAAAACTGATCACTTTTTAGTCTATCGCTTACTTCGGGCCTGCCACGCGGCGGAGCCAGATTTCACGCCATAAATGATAGCAGTTCCTTGGGCAAGACCGGCACATCCGTCCGTGGCAGGTTGCTTCTTCCAGTTCGACGGTGTTGGTTATGGGCCGTATTTCGCCCGACCATTCGAGGATAAGCTTTTCCACCCGGCCGGCCACGCGAAAACGTTTACCGCAAAACTCGGCCTGTTCCGGGGCAAAACCCAGTCCCCGGTTTTTCCCGTTGGCATCGAGCGTGGCCTGGATTTCCACCATGCTTTTCACTTCCACCCATTCGCCCGCCCGGAGGTTTAGACTTTCACTGGGAGTGGGCTGGGATAAAAGATTTTCGGCAGGCCGGTTTGGCGGCTTGAATATGCGTAAGATTTTTCGCCCGGCCCGAGACAGCAAATCCACAAAAAGTTTTCCGACGCTGGTTTCGCCTAGCATCACTTCTTGCATGTATTGCCGCGGATCCCACCAAGGCAATCTGCTCGATGCATGGACCAACTCGGTCGCTTGACAAGTATAGCGATCGCCTTTGCGTGTGGGCAGATTCAAGGAAACGAGTTCCTTGACGTTGGCGGGCGGATTGGCTTCAGGCTCGTTCGGTGGAGCGGCGGATTTTAACCAGGCCTCTTTCCAAAACAGTTCGCATCGCATTTGGCAACCGTCGTGTGCCTGGCCATCGCAACGCAGCCCTTCGAGAAAAACCGTGTTTTTCAGCTTGGCGACATAAAATAAACGATCCAGAAAAAACCTATCAGCCCGACGCGAAACGCGGAACTTTTGCCCGCAGTATTTTATCATCTCCGGCATGAAGGGCAGGCCGTCGAGTTTTCCTTCGGCGTCGAGCGTGGTTTGGATCTCTTCCGGCGAAAGCACCTCGGCCCACTGGCCGCGCCGAAAAGTGCGAGGCCGGCGATTCCGCGATACATTTGCTTGATTGCGATCAGTCATGGACGATCATAACATTATTTATTGAAAGTTCCACTTAACAAGTGTAGCTTCCAATTTATGACCGTAAATTTCCTGCTTCTGAGAGTCGTTATTGTCTTGTCGCCTGCGCCACGGTTTCGATGGTAATGGCGGCCAGGGCCGCGCCGTAGTCCAGGTCAATGTTGGCCATCGTATCGTGGGTGTCGTGATAGCCCACGCGGTTAATGTCGTAGTTTTCCATGAAAAGCACCGCGGGAATGCCGGTGTCGGAGAAAATCTGCCCGTCGGTATTGTAAAGCGAACTGCGCGGGTCGTCGGTCGGGCGGACCTCGCCGTGAAGTTGCAAATGCGGGGCTGTTGAAGGCATTGTAACTCCGTCAATGCTGCGTTTGACTCGCTTGCAGCTTCGGCGGTTGGGGCGGCGATTCCAGATCGGGGCATTGGCGTTCCACACTGCGTTGGCCGAATGTGCCACCTGAGCAAGCCGCAAGGATTCGGCGCTAGCCCCCGGAGAAATCTGAAAAACGTCCGGATCGTTGTCGTTGTTATGCGCAATCATGTCGGACACGAAAACGCCTTGGACCTTGACTTTCGATAGATCGAGCTTTCGCGCTCCCTTGCGGCGGAGTTTCAGTTCGCCTTCGACGATACATTGGACCAGATGGCGGGCGCCCATGCAATCGGAAGGAAATTCCTCGCCGGTCAGGTGTACCAGCCACACGTCGCATCCCAGTTGCCCGGCTCGGCTGAGTTCGAGGAATATCGGCGCGCCGAGCATCATGGCCGCGGTGGCCGAATGATTGTCGTCGGCCCCGGCCGCGGCCAATCGGGCGCCGACTCCGCCGCGGGCCTTTTCATAGCGATCTTCCATGTAAGCCGTATCGTAATGGTCGGCCATGATCACGGTCCTGCGCCGGTCACGGCCGGGAATGATCACCACCAGGTCGCGTTCTTCGGTTTTCCCCTCCTGATTATCGAGCCAGCCGCCTGACCAGGGGAAGTTGAAATCAGTTCGCCATTGGAAGGGAAGATCGCCGACCGCCGCTTTGCCGGCCATCTGAGAGTTCTCGATCAACCGCCGATAATAGTCCAATAGATAATCGCCCAACGCCTCCAGATCGCGATGATGATGCCGCAGAAGGGACTGGGAAACCGGATCACTGACACAGTCGGCATTGTCTTTATTTATATATTTGCCGTGAGCCAGCCGGGCAATCGTGCGCCAATACGCCGTTTCAAACGAGCGGCAGGCCGTGTGGCGATAAGTTAGCGATTCGGACAGGCGAGGGGCGGAAGTTTTAACGGACTGGGCCGATTCCGGTTCGATTATTTTTTTAAGCTCTTCGGACAATCTCCGCCCTGATGGCTGATTATTAGCCGACGTTTCCAAATGGTTCAGCCAATCGTCGAGCGTTTCCGGCTTGGGCGCGGTTAATAATGCCCGTGCAAAACCGCGCGGCAAACGGGCTTCGCCCAGCAACTCCCGAGTATCCAGCAATTTTCGGATATTCTGGATGATTATCCTATGTTGGTGATGATCCGCAATCGCCGAGAAATTCTGAAAAGCCGACGTGTAAAGATCGCGCGCCAACAGACGCGGCCACAACTCGACGGGCTTTTCCAGATCGGGCCGTTGGGCGCGATAGGCAGTAAGATATCCTAACGGAGCGTCGAAAATCACCTCCGGCAGGGAAGTTTTTGGGCACCGATAGGCCACCAGCGGCCGATGCCAGTAGGTTTCATAACGTCCCACGCGCATTGCCGGAAATTGAAAGCGATATCCGAACAAACCGCCTTCCCGCAAAGCATCCGCGGCTCGGGCAAGATCGTCTTGGCCGGCATGGGGACCGTCCAACAAAAGACGGCAGTCCCGCGTCCAGATCTGAACATTGCGGGCCATTGGCTTGTCGTACAATCCCACGTCCTCGGGGGCGGAACTGAAAAGCACGTGCGCCAGGCGATCTTCCCGGCCAGTCACGGCAAGTTCGTCTTCGTGCCGATGAATTCGTGCCCAGCGGTTCGTGCGCCGGTATGTGTTTCGCAACGGCATAACATCCGGATCGGGCAGCAAATGCTCGGGATGCGGTTCGTGCAACCAGCCCGATTGCGGCACCCTGATGCCTAAAGGATTCGCATATCGCGGGAAAATATGCAACAAGGGAATCTGTAAGGCCAGCGGCAATTCGCGTTGCAATCGCAGATATGGCGGCGCCGCCCAAAAAACCAGGCTGCCCGGGAACGGCAGCAGATTTAGATCGCCCGACAGGTAAGAGCTTTGAACCGCCCTTGGCAATAGGCCAAACGGCCGAAACGTAAGCAGATATTTTACTCCTCCAATACGTTCGCGCTGAGACAATAGATATTTTTTTATCCATAAAGGAAGAGGGTAGTCTTGATTATAAGGCAGGCCGGAATCGCCAATGCCCGGCAAAATACGAAAGCCTGCTTTCTTTAAATCCGCGAATTGATCCGACGATTTGCCATAAGCGCCGCTTAGTAAACGGCGAAAAAAATCCTCGGCAAAAGTTTCTGGAATTTCCCGGCCGGGAGCGGTGAAAAAACCCTGCCAAAAGGCCCTTTCCGGCCCTTGTTCGCTTCCGCCGAAAAGCGTCCAGCGCACGCGTCCTTTGTCGTCTTGGGTCCGCGACAATGCCAAAGGCGCGATTATCACATACCGTTCGTGCGAGAGCGTGCCTGCATGCCGGGCGAGTTCCGGCGGCCAATAAGGATTGCCTTCGAGTTTTGCCTTGGAGATGCCGTGCAAGGGACGACCGTTTCCTAAATGTTCCAAGACTGTAAGAAATTCGCCGGCAAGATGCCGCAATCCCGGCCGAAGTTCAAAGGTCTCCTCATATTCGGTAACGCGCCATCCCTGCGGATCGTCGGCACGAAATAACATCGGATCAAGGGCCCCGTAAGCTTTACGCCCCAAACGCGGAGGCGGCATGAACTCGGAATAAGCGACAATCGGATATTTATCGGCCCCTCGAAACCACGAAACGCCGGCCAAAAGTTGTTTCCAAGGTGTTTTGCTCATGGTTTTATAAATTGCTTAAAGAGTAAAAGCGGATGAACTTTTCTCTAGCCCAGGCGTTTACGCCTGGGATTAGGGAAATTCCACAATTTCTTTCATTTAGCCCCTTTAGGGGCGGCTGAATTCTGGACTGAATGAACCCCGTAAACGGGGTTGACAATACAATTCATGGTAACGGCTTCCAGCCCCAGGCGTAAACGCCTGGGCTAGGTAAAAAAATTGCATTCAACGCTAGATTAAAACTGGCATTCAATGTTTCATTACGGATTTTGCATTTTCAGTTTGAGTAAATTATTATTTATTATCCTTCAATGCCAATGCGGCGGTAGGGCAGGCGGCCGCGCATTGGGCGGCGGCACGGCTCAGGGCCTCGTTAAGATGCCGGTCCAGCGGCACGCCCACGCGCAGGTTAAAACCCCGGCCGATGAACGTCAGACCCGGCGATTCACCGGCCGCGGCGGCAATCTGGATGCACAACCCGCAATCGATGCACTTGCCCGGCTCGAAAATCACATCGGCATGATGGGCGTCTTGCTCGAATTCCCGCCGCCGGCCCTTGTAGCGTCTGGGATCGGCGCCATAAAGATCGGCATATTTGCGGAGTTTGCAGGTGTGCAAACCGCGGCAATCGCAATGCAAACATCGCCCGGCCTGGACGGTTGTTTCATCGGCGTTGAAACCGAATTTCATTCCGGCGGCCGGTTCACGCCTTGGTTCCATTGAGGCCCCCGCGGCAAATTGTTGCAATTCTTCCTTGCCCATCAGGCCGATCTTCGTGGTAAACGGTTTGTCAGGCCCTAATACAACCCTCCCGCGAAGATACTGATCGATGGATACGCCCGCTTCTTTGCCGTCGGTGACGCTACGCACAACAAGCCCTTTAAAACGGATGGCGTTGCCGGCGGCGAATACGTTGGGCAATTGGGTTTGATATGTATGGGCGACCTGAATTCCCCGAGACGTGGTCTTCAATTCCCAGGCGCCGGCTTGCTCCAGGGCGGTCGATCCGCAAGCGATCAACACCGCATCGTGGGAGTTTACTAATTTCCGGAAGGATTCGCCCGAGCCGACACGGTTTTGCATCTCCCAGCGTCCACCCAGACGAATAATTTGCTCGGTTTCGGCGGCAAGCACGTCGCGGGGCAACTCTTCGGCAGTTGTCTCAAGCCACAAACGTCCGCCGGGCCGATCATTTTCATCAAAAACAGTACAAACATGGCCGGATTGGGTAAGATAATAGGCGGCGGCCAGTCCAGTCGGTCCTGCGCCGACAATGGCCACTTTTTTCCCAGATGCCGGCGAGCATGGCGGCATATACGGATCGCCCGAGGCCAGATCGACGTCGGCCACGTATCGTTTTAATAAGCAGATTGCCACGGCGGAGTCGAGATCATGGCGCCGGCAGATTTTTTCGCACGGGGCCGGACAGATTCGGCCCAACACGGCCGGCAAGGCGATGTCGCGCTTAACCGTGGCGATTGCCCCGCGCATATCGCCCGACGAGATTTGCCGCAGCATTTGCGGAATGTCCATTTCCGCCGGACAGGCCAGAAAACAGGGGGCAAGGCAATCGCCCAAATGGTCGCTTAGAAGCAGTTCCAACGATTTTCGCCGGGCAGAGTGGATTTCGGGCGTTTCGCTTTCGACCTTTGCCCCTTCTTCCGCAATCACGGCACATGAAGGCACAAGCCGCCCACCGCCGTTTACCTTGACCAAGCAGCACAGGCACGAAGTCGAAGGCTGGCAGCCTTCCAAAAAGCACAGCGCGGGAATATCGATACCCAGTTTGCGCGCGGCATCGAGGATCGTCGCCCCGGGCGGAACTACCACTTCGCGCTGGTCGATTGTGAGCTTGGGCATGTGAAAGGGTTCAGGGTTCAGAGGGCAGGATTCGGAGTTCAGGATTCAGAGATCAGGATTCGGGATTGTGAAACCGCAAGCGGTTTCATCCTCACATTCATCATTCAACATTCAGCATTTTTTTCATCCTTCATCCTTCATCTCTCATCCTTCATTTTATTCCACTACCACGGCTTTTTCCGGACATATCCGCCGGCATGTGTCGCAGCGTGTACATTTTTCCGGATCGATGGAATGTTTTTCATAAGTGGTCATGGGTATGGCGTCGGCCGGACAATGTTGGGCACAAAGCGTGCAGCCGATACAGTCGTCGGTAATGCGGTAAACAATCAGATCTTTGCACCTGCCGGCCGGGCAGCGCCCAGCCAGATGGGCTTCGTATTCGTCATGGAAATAACGGAGCGTGGAAAGCACCGGATTGGGCGCGGTCCGCCCCAGCCCGCAAATGCTGCCGGCGCTTACCGTCACGGCAAGATCATATAGTTCCTTTAGATCGTCTTTTTTCCCTTTGCCGGTGCAAAGGCGGTCTAGAATATCGAGCATTCGCCGGGTGCCGATGCGGCACAGAGTGCACTTGCCGCAAGATTGATCTTGTGTGAAGCGGAGGAAATACCGGGCGATATCGACCATGCAATCCAAGTCGTCCAGCACGACTAGTCCGCCTGAGCCCATGATCGCGCCGACTTTGGCCAAGGCTTCGTAGTCGATGCGCGTATCGGCCAGGCTGGCGGGGATACAGCCGCCCGACGGCCCGCCGATTTGCACCGCCTTGAAAATCCGATCCCCAACCACGCCGCCGCCGATCTCCTCCACCACTTCCCGGATTGTAATGCCCATGGGCACTTCGATCAGTCCGCCGCGGCTTACTTTTCCGGCCAGGGCAAAAACCTTGGTGCCTTTGCTCGCGGCAGTTCCAAGTTTGGCGAACTCCTCGGCCCCGTGACGCATGATCCAGGGCACCAGTGCGTAGGTTTCGACGTTATTGACCAGCGTGGGTTTTCCCCACAATCCGCACTCGGCCGGGAAGGGCGGGCGCAGGCGCGGCATTCCACGCCGGCCTTCGATCGACGCCAGAAGCGCCGTTTCCTCGCCGCAGACAAACGCGCCGGCGCCTTGTTTTACGGCCAGATGCAAACGGAAATCGCTTCCCAATACTTTATCGCCCAATATTCCGCGTTGGCGGCAATGCTCGATGGCCTCGGTAATCCGTTCGACGGCCAATGGGTATTCGGCTCGAATGTAAAACAAGCCTTCGTCGGCGCCCACGGCCAAAGCGGCAATCGCCATGCCCTCGATAATCCGATATGGGAACGATTCCAGCAACATGCGGTCCATGAACGCGCCCGGGTCGCCTTCGTCGCCGTTGCAGATAACGTATTTAGCATCGGCTTGCGCTTCCCGGACCTTGGCCCATTTCGTGCCCGTGGGAAAACCCGCCCCGCCGCGGCCGCGCAGGCCGCTGGTTTGAATTTTGTCGATAATTTTCCCCGGAGATAATTCTTCCAGGCAGCGGCGGAGGGCTTTAAATCCGTCATGGCGAATATATTCGTCAAGATTTGTTGGATCGATTTGGCCGCAGTATTCGGTAGCCAGGTGTTTTTGCCGGCCCAGAAAAGCGCAGACCGGCGGAT